>JAITUN010000023.1 GCA_031286285.1 Bacteroidales bacterium
GTAAAATCTTTGCGTCCTTTGCGGTTAAAATTTCAGATGAAGAACGGTATTACCATTTAGTTATTGTTTTTTCCTGACTTCGACACCGGGACACCAACAAATTGCATTTCGATCTCTTGACTAGAGAAGATTATTGTCTCACACAATGTGTTACGTAAACAACATTGTGCAGAACAATGGTTACATTTGGGGCTGGGACACCCAAATTGACACTCTAAATTTTATAAAACTATCACACTGTGACAATTATGATATATACTTTTCAAAAGTGTCGAAGTCAGAAAATAGAATTTTGAGCAGGTTTGTTAAAAAAAAAATGGAAAATGAGGTGAATGAGGTTGAGGGTTGGGAGGGGACACCCATTTTCTACTGAGGTGGTTTTGTTTGCGAAATTAGGTGAAAATGAGGTTTTTAGTGGAAGAAAAGCCTCGCAGAGGCGAGACTGTATTAACCGTAGATTTTAATCTACGGACAAGAATGAATACCCCCATAACTTAGTCCTGCAAGGACGACACTATTGAGATGCCCGAAGTACCGCCCCATGCGGGGCTTAGTTGTATGCGCTGATTCTCAATGCCGTAGATTAAAATCTACGGTTAATTGAATTACGTCCCTGCGGGACTTCACTACTCACTACTCATTACTCATTACTAAAAAAGGAGCCCCTTCACAAGAGCCCCTTCATAGTATCTTTAATTCATTAAAAACTCTTCCCTTTAATCACATAAATCTCAGTTCAGACTATTCTACAACACAACGCACCGAGTGGCCGCCGTTGCTGCAGAGGTTGGCTCGCGTTAACGTACTCAATGCGGAAGAATAACTGGCTCGAAGACACAACGCACCGAGTGGCCGTCCCTGCGGACGCTGCTGCTGCTGCTCGTGCCGGCATTTACCAAGTAGTACGCGCCGTCGCCGCTGCTACCGAAGGGCGTACTACTCCAATAGTAGCCGTAGTTAGCCTCTTCGTTGAGCTCACCATTGGTGCCTCTGCGATAACCGGCAGCAGGGAGGAAAATGGTATTAGTACCACTTCCGAAAACTCTACCTGCAGGGGAGGATTGCCATACACTACCGGCATCCGCCAAACTTTGGAGTTCATCTCTTGTAGGCACACACCAACCTGTGGGGCATGGGTCATTCTTTTTTTCCCATGTATCACCATCAGGTATTGAGGTATCCCAGGTATCATCACCATTACTGCTAACCGGCGGCTCGCCGCTGGTACTCCAACCCACATTGCGGTTCCATTGGTAAAACATACCATAATCTTCCGGTGTTGCGGCAAAGGTGCCGGGCATATCCACATTGGTTTTTGCCCAACATATTCCGTTAATAAGTACGCCATCGGAGGGGCAAGGGGGAACAGTCACCGTAAAATTATCTGAAGTAGCCGGATTTCCGCCACATTTGGGGGTTACAACACAAAAATAGCTTCCCTCTGCATTTGCAAGATAGGTTTGAGAGTTTGTTCCAACAGGAGCGCCGGGAGTATTATGCCATTCATAATCAAAATCGGCAGGATTTCCATTAGGGATTACCGTAAGCTCTACGGGAGTACCCGGCACTAAAGTTGCTGTTTTTGAGGAAGGCTTGTAACCTGTAATTTCAGCATCGGGGCAAGAGGGTGGTATTATTGCACCACCGTCCTGGCGAATACATCTTACACTGATAGCGTCAATTTTTTGAACCTCTTTAACTTCTATTTTGCTACAATAATAATTAAGGCAGGCGCAAGAGATCTTATCACCGGCAGAAGCAGCATCGGAAGACCAATAGGAGGTATATCCCAGCATATCTTCATATTGTTTGGTAGTACCATTGTAAAATCCGGCGCCGCGAGAGTCAAAGTCGGTAGTATTGGTATTGGCATTGGGTTTTAACCAAAAATCGGGATTTTTAAGGGTGGTTGCGTCGTGCATATTTAGTAACATAAACTCAGCGGTGGAAGGAATATACCACCCGGGAGGACACAACTGACTGCCATTGCTCGGGAATGCGGCATCGTAAGTATAGAGCAACCCAAAATCTTTCTCGTTTTGAACCACATTAGGGAATAGCGGGTGGTTGTAAGGTTCTGCAAATTCAATGGTCGTTCCGTTCTGATAAAGTTTAGAGGCTAAGTTTTGTTTAAACCAGCAACGTCCAACTACAGTTACTACATCATACGTTATCCCATTCACAGCATCAATATATTCAAGCGGACAAGGAGGAGTTTTAACGGTTAATTTAGAACTTCCCGAAACAAGTAAGAAATTAGGATTACCGGGTATATAATCATCATATATAGAGATTGTAAAATCATACTCGCCCGGGTTGTTTGCCGTAATTGTAGCTAAAACGAGGTCACCCGTCATATAAGTGAATGGGATTTTAGTTGCAGTGGTTTTATTGGTACCGGAGTTGTATGTAAATACAAATTCTCCAAGTCCGTTATGAAAAACATCTGTTAAGTCGGGGTCTCCATCAATCACAATTTCAACTCTAAGGTTGTTAATTAGTGCAGGGTTAGGAATACCTGTTCCGGTAACTACAGTAACATCAATGGTTTCTGTCATGGCGTCTAATTCTATCGGTTGTACAATCATCGGCAATCTTGTTACTGTCAACTCAGCCTCATCCTCTGCCAATAAAGTTGTACCTTCATATACTGAAATTTTATAAGAATATGTACCGGGGTTTAGCGCGGTGAGTGTGCCCATTTCAAGAGGATATTTCGTATATGTAAAATCAGGAATTGTTGCGGTGGTTACCCCTGCACTAAAAGAAAATGGAATATTTCCAAGTATAGGGTGAGAAACGCCAATCAAGCCCGGATCTCCAACAATTTCAATTTTAGCATTAAGTCCGGGAATATCATCAGCAGTGAGGTCAGGAGTAATTACCAACACTTCAGTAGCTTCAACACCTGCATAAACCAAAATATCTTCTGCGGTAATTGTAACGCCAACAACAGTTAATTTTGCCACATTGCTTGCAACGACCAACTTGTCCGGGTTTTCTGCAGTTGTGGCAAGGCTGGGATCATACAAAAATACTTGATAGTTGTACACTCCAACATCTTTTGCTGTGATCTCTTTTAATATAAAATCAACCTCCATATAAGTAAATGGGGAAATGGTTGCAGTAGTTTTCCCTCCGGCAGGAATAAATGTAATAGTTCCAAGTCCATCGTGTTCAACTACCAAATCAAGTTCTCCATCTATCTCAATAACTGCCGTCAAACCATTAATCATAGTTGGTACAGTGGGTCCTGTACCTGTAACAATCGTAACATCTTCATGAAGTACATTAGCAATCAAAGTAATATCTTCTGCATGCATTGTAAGTTTATTAACGGTAAGGGTAGCGGTGCTTTCACCTGCCAAAATGCCGGCATCATACAGTTTAATTGTATAGGGAAAAACTCCGCCGTTAGCTGCTTTAACGGTTGCTAAAATAAAATTATCCTTAATTAAAGAAAACGGATCAATCGTTGCAATAGTGTTAGTGCCGGGAGTAACGGTAATAGTGAGGACAGAATGGGTAAGGGTACTAAATCCGGGGTCTCCTTCAAACTCTATCACTGCCGTCAAACCATGAACATCTGTGGCAGGGTCCGGGTTCGGAACAACTAAAACATTATTATAAAGTAAATCAGCATACAGGGTAATATCTTTTGCTTCAAATTCAAATTGTGGTTTTACAGTAAGGGTAGCGCTGCTTTCACCCGCCAAAATGCCGGCATCATACAGTTTAATGGTGTATGGATAAACATCAATATTAGCTGCTTTAACGGTTGCTAAAATAAAATCATCCTTAATTAAAGAAAATGGATCAATCGTTGCAATAGTGTTAGTACCGTGAGTAACGGTAATAGTGAGGACAGAGTGGGTAAGGGTAATAAATCCCGGATCTCCTACAAATTCTATCACTGCTTTCAAACCATGAACATCTGTGGCAGGGTCAGGATCCGGAACAACTAAAACATTAGTAGATTCTAAACCTGCATACAGCGTAATATCTTTTGCTTCAAATTCAAATTGTGGTTTTACAGTAAGGGTAGCAGTGCTTTCACCCGCCAAAATGCCGGCATCATACAGTTTAATGGTGTATGGATAAACATCGATATTAGCTGCTTTAACGGTTGCTAAAATAAAATCATCCTTAATTAAAGAAAATGGATCAATCGTTGCAATAGTGTTAGTACCGGGAGTAACGGTAATAGTGAGGACAGAGTGGGTAAGGGTAATAAATCCCGGGTCTCCTACAAATTCTATCACTGCCTTCAAACCATGAACATCTGCGGCAGGGTCAGGATCCGGAACAACTAAAACATTAGTAGATTCTAAACCTGCATACAGCGTAATATCTTTTGCTTCAAATATAAGCGGGTCTTTAACGGTAAGGGTAGCGGCGCTTTTACCTACCACATTATCCCCATCATAGATTTTAATGGTGTAGGGATAAATTCCGGCGTTAGCTGCTTTAACAGTTGCTAAAACAAAATTATCCGCTATGTAAGAAAATGGATCAATCGTTGCAATAGTACCATCGGGAGAAAGGTTAATAGTGAGCATAGTATGGGTAACATTACTCAATCCCGGGTCTCCGTCAAATTCTATCACTGCCTTCAAACCATGAATAGGTGTGTCAGTGCCCGGATTCGGGACAACTAAAACATTAGTAGATGTTAAACCTGCATACAGGGTAACATTTTGTGCTGACATTTCCAAGCCTTCCAATAGATTCATACCCGATAATGTTATTGCATCTAAGGTTGTATTTCCTGATGTTTCAAAAAGTTCTACTTCTACTGAAAAAGCCGTTGGAGCAGTTACATTACACAAATTCATAATATAGAATATGGCAGTTCTGTCTCCCATTTCAAAACCATCAGGTGGGGCTAATTCGTCAAAAATTGCTTCTCCTGCTGCATTAAATTTTAACTCATAACGAGCTGTATAAGAATCATCCGGATTATAAAATATACTAATATCTTCACTCACGTTGGGTGTTAATTTCACATTTGCTAATACTTTCGTACCTGCATAACATCCGGCATCAGTAGCCACTCCAAAGCTGTATTCTACGCCACATTTCATATCGGTAGGCAGTGTACCCACTAATTTCAGAGAAGGTTGTACATCGCCTTGTGTGTCAGCGTCAAAAATCACAGTAGTAATTCCTTCGTCAAGTCCAATAATTTTATCTAAGGAACACAAGAAGTTATCACCGCAATATAAAAGAGCAAGGCTGTTTAGTCCGGTAACATCCAATCCTGTAATACTATTCCCTCCACAATTAATTTGTACAAGTGTATTTGGAAACCCTCTATCATTCCAAGTTCCTGTGGGCATTTCAAAACCAATCAAAAATCTACCATCACTAAGGCTTCCGATAAGGTTGTTGCTGCAATCGAGTATTTCCAATACTCCTGTTGTTCCACCTGTTCCGGGTAATGCATGAAGAGCAGTAAGTTTGTTTCCGCTGCAATAAAACTCTCTTAAATTTGCAAGTGAGATCATCCATTGCAATCCGTCGATTTTATTATTTCTAATATCTAAAATCTCCAGCGTTCCGGGGAAAGTGGGGAGTCCGTCCAAGTCATTATCACTACAGTTCAGGTATGTCAGATTTGTAAGCGTAGGTAGTCCAACTAACAGGTTATGGCTGCAGTTCAAGTATTCTAAAGTTCCGGGGAACCCTGGCAGCGCGGGTAGCTGGTTATTACTGCAATTTAAGTGTATTAATGTTCCCGGAAAATCAGGCAATCCACCAAGCGGATTATTACTGCAATCAAGGTATTCTAATACAGGAGAAAGATCGGGTAATCCTGCAATTTGGTTATTGCCGCAGTCAAGAATTAATAAAGTACCCGGCAAATTGGGTAATCCTGCAATTTGGTTATTACTGCAGTCAAGAATTAATAGAGTACCCGTCAAATTGGGTAATCCTGCAATTTGGTTATTACTGCAGTCCAAGATTTCCAAAACGGGTGGCAATGGAGGTATTCCGCCGAGGTTGTTGTCACTGCAGTTTAATTCTTTCAGCCCGAGTAGCCACGACAAACCGTCTAAGCTACCAACTCCTTTTCCGGATACGTCAAGGGTTAGAATGCCGTCCACGTCAGTGTCAAAAATGGGATCGGTTGCATCAAGTCCTGCGGCATTACGTACTGCAGCTGCAAAAACGGGATCAGTAAAATCGCCGGTAATCTCTGTTTGTGCTTGTAGATTAACTACGTTTGTGATTAACAGCATTGCGATAAATGCTGTAAGAAAAAGTTTAATTTTTTTCATAATGCTTTTTTTTTGTTAATATTATTGATTATATATATCTTTTACAATGACAGCCGCAAAAATATTTTTATTTTTTAATAAATACACTTATTGTGTAAAAAAAAATGCACAATTTGATGTTAATTGTCTTTTTTAGTTGATTATTTTTATTTTTCCAACTAAAATCGTCAAAAAAACGTCATTTTTCGAAGTTAAAATTCTTTTTATTTCGCATTCACTTCCTCTAACTCCAAATCTTTTATTTTTATTAGTCGGGCTTTGCTATTTTCAAACCCGCCGTTCAAAATCTGCTTCCATTGGAATTTGTAAGACAAAGGTTTAAATTGTACGTCGTTTGTATTAAAATCTGCAAAGAAAAGATCTATAAAATAGCGGGTAATATCATACCCTTGAAAGGAGTAGTCGGCTAATTCTGCCGGCGCTCCGTAATTGAAAATATAATCTTCTTTAAACTGTTGTATTTCAGGGCTATTTTCGTCAATAAAATAATTTGAAAAGAAAAACAGTTCGGGTAAACTGTAAAAGTCTTCCGTTAATTCGGAAACAGATAACCACTTTTCAGGAACAACAAACACTCTGTTTGTTTGATCTTCAAGGCTTGTAATTGAATGTACTCCGTGGATCACTCTTTCACGCTCATCAAAAAGAGCAATAATCAATTTTTTATGTAATGAATGTTGAGGCAAGGTTAAGGTATGAATCTCTTTGAAACGAATATGGTGTTCATTAAAAAAATACTTATACGCAATCAGTTCGGGGGTAGTAGTAGAGTCTCCCCATAAAATGATGTCATAATCTTCGGAATGTGAAAGAAAGTAATTTTCAATAGTTTCGGGGCGACTAATAAAAGGAGGAATTAATTTGAAAACGTAGGGATTGTTTTCAACAAAATCATAGCGTGTAGAAAATGGATTAACAATAATGATTTTATTTTTTTTAGCAAAATCGGAGGCAATAGGAAAAAGAGAGCCATAGAAAGGACCAATAATAATATCTACCTGCTTCATTAAGAGAGAATCTTCTAGGATAATCTTCAATTCCGATTCATCGGTAACAACATCTCTTACGATTACATTAATTTTCATATCAGCATTTTCATATTCTTTAAGCGCCATTTTGGCACCAAACCAAAAACCAATCATTTCAAATTGTTTAATTTGGTGAATTTCTGCGCTGCTTTTAATGGATAAATATTTTGTAGAACCATCTTTTAAATGAAAAGGCAACAAAAATAAAACTGTTACTTCATTGTTACTTTGAGCGCTACCCAATAGATGCGAAAATAAAACAATAAAAAAGAGAAATAGATTTTTTTTCATAGAAAAAATTCATATCGGTTGCAAAAATAGATTATTATTTTATTTTCGCGCCCAAATTTTTAACCTTTAACTAAAATAAAAGAGATGGCTTTTAAAATTGACCCCGAAATTTGCTCGGCTTGTGGCGCCTGCAAAGATGAATGTCCTGTTGACGCTATTGTTGCCGGTGATGTTTACAAAATTGAAGAAGATACTTGTATTGATTGCGGAGCTTGTGAAAGCAGTTGCCCCAGCAATGCAATTCATGACTAAGTCAATGTAAGGTATCGCTAACCGCATAGGGGTACGCTAACCGCACCCTTACATTGTTTTTAGGTAGATTCTTCTTCGTATCAATAGTTTGCTATTATATTTCAGCCAGATTCTGTGAGCTTCATTGCTCTCTAATTGTGGATTACTAATAGCAACTTTTACTCCTAAATCAATATAGTTGTTGTTCATAACGGCGTGATAGATAGAATGTACGCCCTTGTTTTGCCATTCGGTTGTTACTCCGGTAAGCAACAAATCAATTTTATCGTAATTTTTTAATGCTTTAAGCAGATAAAACCAGCCAAACGGAAAAAGTTTCCCGTTACTTTTTTTCAACGCTTTGGAAAGTGAGGGCAAGGAGACTCCAAAACCCACAATATCATCATTTTCATCAACTACAAAACAGAGCATTTTTAAGTCAAGAAAAGGAAAATATTGTTTTACATAGTATTGTATTTGGTTATCGGTTAATGGAACAAATCCAAACAACTCTGTATATGAATTATTAAGCGCTTTGAAGAATTTTACTCCGTAGCGTTTTGCCAACTCTTTTTTTGAAATTCCCTCAACCACTTTAAGTTTGTATTTTTCTTTAATCCATGCATTAATTTTAAAGACTTTTTCCGGAATATCTTGTGTTGCAGGCAATTCATACTGAATGGTATCCACCTCTTTTTGAAATCCCAACGTTTCTAAAATTTCAGGGTAATATTTCGGGTTGTAGTAGCAAGAGCCTGGCGTTTCCACATCAAAGCCATACACCACCATGCCTGCTCGGTCCATATTGCAGAAGCCTTGAGGACCAACAATTTCGGAAACTCCTTCTGCTCTCCCAAAATCTTCCACTGCTTGTAACAGTTTTTGCGCAACCTCCTTATCATCAATAAAGTCAAGCCACCCGAAACGGACTCTTTTTTGCGACCATTTTTCATTCACTTTCTGATTGATAATCGCAGCTACCCTACCCACAATTTTGTTCTCTTTGTATGCCAAAAACATCTTTGATTTACAAAATTCAAAAGCAGGATTAATTTTAGGATCGAATGTTTTTTTTTCATCCTTTAGCATGGGTGGCACCCAGTATTCATCATTTTGAAATAAAGTATAGGGAAACTCAAAAAAGGCGTTAAACTCTTTTTTTGTGGTTACTTCTTTGATTGAGATTTGGTTGGTCATTTGAATGAAAAATTTTGGCAAAAATATGTTTTTAAAATATTAATGTAATATCTTCTAGCATTAATTTTCCACCTCTTACTCTGAAAGTAATTTCCTTTGTAAATCTCTAATTTTGTTATTTCAAAATTTGCAAATAATACAATTTGAGCTATCTCGCTGAAAATCTGAACAAAAAAAAATCACTTTTTTTTCCGAAAACCGTTTTTTGCGTTGTATATTTGCCACGAATTACTTCAATTAACTAAACCTTACTGCCATGTCTCGTAAACTACTCATTGGTTGGTGCTTATTGCCACTTTTTTTTCTCATAACCTCTTTTGTTTTTGCTCAGGAAGAACAGTTTTCTGTTTCAAATTACTTCTATTCTTATAGTAAAAATAAAATCTTCTCTGTACAGGCTTTTCTCAATAGAAGCTCTGTTTCACTATTCTCTCAAAATCAATTTCTTCTCAAAGAGTTGTGTACGGCAACTATATCAGGAAATTATAATATTAAAAAGAATGCCGTTGCTTTAAATGTCTCACATTTTGGGTATTCCAAGTATGGTTTTTTTACGATCTCTGCCGGCTACACACGAGCATTTGCAAATAGAATCTCTTTAGGATTGCAAGTGCATTATTTGTTACACCATGCAGAAAGTTATCCTAAAGTACACTCTTTTACTTTCGATTTGTCATTATATGGACTAATTACAGAGAAAATGGGCATTGGCATCTCCGCATACAATCCTGCTAACTTAAAATATGGAATATCAGGAAAAGAAAGAATACCTATGTTGTACGTGTTATTGTTGGATTATAAACTCAACGACAAAGTATTGCTGGCATTATCGGCTTCCAAGCAACTGCCCGGCGCATTCGATGTTTCTGCAATGGTTTGTTTCAAGTATAAATTCTACGGGTTTATGACTGATGTTTCATTAAAAAAAGTGGGAGTGCAATTCTCTTTTTGGTGGAAACGGTTTGAGTTTGATGTGGGGGGAAGTTTTGATTACAGGCTGGGCTTTTCGCCTTGTGCGAGAGTGAGTTATTTTATAAAATGAAATTTATAATAATAACACAACAACCGCAATGAATATGATGTATGGATATAGAAAAAATGGATAATTAATGATACTGCTACCAATCGGGCTGAAAGCCCGAAATAATTCAGCCCGATGGCAACGCCTCGGGGGAGAGAAAAAAAAATTAATCCATATAAATCCTGTTTCATCTGTGCCATCAGTGTGCTAAAAAAATAATAAAAAACAAAAAACAATGAAAAAACTCCTCCCGCTCCTCCTGCTCCCCATAATTTCTTATGCCCAAATTGACTCTTCGCTCATCCGTATCCGCTTCGAAGACAACCTTATCGAAGAGATTGAAACCATGGAGATTGAAGATGAAAACGACTTTTTGGAAGAACTCTCTGATTTTTATGTAGATCAAGAAAAAATAAACATTAACGATCTGACACCTGAAACGGTTTTTTCGATACTAAAGATGTCTGATTATCAATATTATCATCTTCAAAAATATATTGCAGAAAAAGGTTTTTTGGTTTCGATATATGAGTTGGCATCGGTGGAGGGTTTTACTACAGAATATGTGCAACAAATTGAGCCTTACATTGTGGCAACTGCTGTGGATAAAGAGCGAAAACTTACCTTTAAATCGTTGTTTAAACGTCCCAAACACAAACTGTTGCTTCGTTATGCTCAGGTTATTGAAAAAAAAGCGGGATATGATAAAAAAAGAGATTCACACTATGTGGGTTCGCCTCAGATGTACGCTTTTCGGTACAATTTCTCTGCAAGTGAACATATTACATTAGGATTTTCGGGCAAGAAAAACGCAGGAGAAGAGTTTTTTAAAGGTTCCCAAAAACAGGGTTTCGGGTTCTATTCGTTTCATTTACAGGTAAAAAAAATCGGTATTTTACAATCTGTTATTGTGGGCGACTACCGGCTGCACTTTGGACAAGGGTTGATAATGGGAAACGGGTTTTTAAATAATAGTACGGGAGAGATCAGAAAAACGGGTAGCGTGCAACGTCCGGTTACTGCCATGAGTCAAAGCAATTTCTTACGAGGAATAACCTTACAACTTGGAAATTACAAATACAGTGGTAACATCTTTTTTGGACATCGTTTTTATGATGGAAATGTGATTGAATTGGAACCCGATATTTTTGCTTTTGAGGGGGCTATTTCAAATACAGGATTACATCGGACGGAAACTGAAATAAGTAAACGCAATGCACTGTTTAACAGAGTCTATGGAGCGCATTTTCATGCAAACTTAAAAACTTTTAAAATCGGAGCGCAAATCATGCGCAGCGAATTTTCTCTGCCGGTATTGCCCTCAACAAGACCTTATCAATATTTTGATTTTTCGGGAAAAGGTTTTTGCAACGTTAGTGTGGATTATCAAGTGTTAATCAAACACCACATCCTTTTTGGGGAAGTTGCAGCAAGTAGCACAAACGGTTTTGCATTTCTGCAAGGAGCTATTTTAAAAGTAGATCCACGCCTAAAACTCTCTGCTTTACTACGCCATTTCAGCAAAAACTTCGCCGCACTTGACGGAAAACCCTATTCTAAAAACAGCAAACTCAACAATGAAACGGGACTGCTGCTCACTTCTGAAATCATACTTTCAAGAAAAATAAACATGGTGGCGCTTTTCGACATCTACCAGTTTCATTGGTTAAAGTATTTGATTGATAAGCCCATGCCTTATATGGACGCTTCCTTGCGCTTTGACATTTCCATTTCGAGAAATTGCGCGTTGTTAATTCGATACACTTATAAAACACAAGCAAAAAACTTTAGAGAAGAAGAGCCTTATAATCAGATTTTAGAAACACAACAACACCGTTTGCGTATGGTTTTTTCATACACATTTTTACAATATCTGCACTTCAAATCGGAAGTGAGTGGCATTTGCAATAACAATACCCATAAAAAAGAGAATCTGTTTGGAGTACTTGCTTACCAAGATGTTGGCGTAAATCTTGAGAAACAGGGTTTGGATTTTAAACTTAGATTCGCAATATTTGACACAGATACGTATGATGAACGCTTGTACGCTTATGAAAATGATATTTCTTACACTTTTACCATAAACAGCTATTACTATAGAGGTTGCAAAGGATATTTCATCATTAAATGGAAACACCGTTGGTTTGAAATCCAAGGCAAAATTTCACGACTGCTATTTTTTAACCGAAACCAAACCGGCAGTGGGTTAGAGACTATTGATGCGCCACACAAAACGGAAGTGAGAGTGCAGGTATTGATAAAATTATAATGTTGTTAGCACGCAGATGACGTGGATTAGATGGATTGTCGCGGATTTATTTAATAATATTTTTTTTATGAATGAATAATTTTATTTTTGCCGAACATTTTAAAAACCTTATTCCATGCAGAAAAAAACTTATAAAATTAAAGAGGATAAGCCGACTGTCGTTGAGGAATCGGCTATCGCGTATCAACCAAAAACTATTCAAACTCCTACTTTAGATAACTGGAATCCCAATATTCCTTTTCATGGGACACAGGAAGAGTGGTGGGAGCATTTTCATCAAATCGAAGAAGGAGAATTTATGACATTGGAAGAAGTTAACAGAGAATTTGAAATATGGAAGAAAGAGTACCTTGCAAATCGGTTCAACTAAGCAGTAAATTTAAGGAAAATCGTACGCAGATTTACGATTATACTTTTAATACTTTTGGCTTTTTACAAGCAGAGCGCTACCTAAACCATATTTTAAAATGTTTGGACACGCTCTCGGAATACTATCTTTTTTATCCCGAATGCCGCCACCTTCAAACCAAAAGCCGAATGTACCGTAATATTATACTTGATGCCCATCTGATTATTTTTCGGATTACGGATGAACGTATTGAAGTGTTAGACATTATTCATTCCGCTTCGAGCATTGGTAAAATTCGGGAAATTAGGAGAGTGAGTTTGTAAAATTATAATCTGCATCATCTGCGTGCCATTTTAAAGTTTTTTGTTAATTCGCAACCCTAAAATCGCAAAATGATTTCCAAAAAAACAATTGACGAAATATTGATGATCACCAAGATTGAAGAGGTGGTCGGGGATTTCGTTACTTTAAAACGGCGTGGACAAAACTGGGTGGGAATCTGCCCTTTTCACGATGACAAAAATCCCTCCATGTATGTGAGCCCACGTCTGGGAATCTTCAACTGTTTTGTTTGCGATACCAAAGGGAATGCCGTACACTTCATTATGGAGCATGAAAAGATCTCCTACCCCGAAGCATTACGCTATTTGGCTAAAAAATACAACATTACCATTGAAGAAGAGGCAGAGAAAACGAAAGAAGAGATTGAAGATGAAAATAAAAAAGAGAGTTTGCTGTTGCTGAATCAATTTGCAGAAAACTATTTTGTGGAACAACTTTTTGATACGGAAGACGGAAGAAATATTGCATTAAGTTATTTTAAAGAGCGCGGACTCAATGAAACAATTATCAAAAAATTCAAGCTGGGTTACAATCCTGAAGGATGGGACGCTTTTACGCAAACTGCGCTGAAAAGAGGGTACAAAAAAGAGCAACTGCTCACGTTGGGACTTACCAAAGAGAGTGAAAACGGCAAGTTGTTCGATTTTTTTCATGGGCGTGTTATTTTTCCTATCCACAACGCGCTGGGAAAAACGCTCGGCTTTGGGGCGCGCACCTTAAAACAAGGTGAGAAAATTTCAAAATATTTCAACTCCCCTGAAAGCGAAGTATATCACAAAAGCGACATCTTGTATGGATTCTTTATTGCAAAAAAAGCGATTCGGGCAAATGACAATGTCTATTTAGTTGAAGGTTATACAGATGTAATTTCTATGTTTGCAGCAGGAATTGAAAACGTGGTTGCCTCCTCTGGTACTGCGCTAACCAAAGGGCAGATAAAACTGATTGCCGCTCAAACTCAAAATATAACCTTGGTTTATGATGGCGACCCCGCCGGAATCAAGGCATCGTTGCGCGGAATTGATATGCTGTTGGAAAGCGGTTTGAATGTGCAAACGGTAATGCTTCCTGAAAGAGAAGACCCCGACTCATTTGCGAGAAAAACAACACAGGAGGAACTGAAAAACTATTTTCAAAACAATTCAGTGAGTTTTATTCTCTTCAAAGCAGAAATATTGTCGAGAGAAGTCGGAAACGACCCGATGAAACGTGCCGGAATGGTAAACGAAATCATTAATAATGTGGCAGATATTCCTGATGCTGTGGCACGTGCGTTTTATATTAAAGAGTGCGCTGAACTATTTAATCTGTCAGAAGAGACGCTGAATGCACAACTCCGAAAAGCAGTTTGGAAAAAACACGAAACACAGAAGGAGAGAAAAACTGAAGGATGGAAGGATGGAAGGACTGAAGAGGTGAATATTGTTGAGCCGTTGCCGAAACAGCAGAAATTGGATGTTGATAATCGTTTGGTTGAAATTGAAAAAAATATCATCCTGCTTATTCTCAAATATGGAATGTTTGAGGTTGATGTTCAAGAATTTACCGAAGAGGGTGAACCTTATTTTATTCCAACTCGAATTGACCAGTATATTTTCGATGAATTTCATCACCAACAGATACGGTTTTCAAATCCTTTGTTTCAAAAAATCTATGTTGAGTATTCAAAAATAGCAAATACTGCACATAATCAAGATGTTATTAAAAGTTATTTTTCAACTATTGAAGACAAGGAGATTGCAGATTTTGTAATTGTCCATTTGTTGAATGACGAGCCGGAAATTAGTGAATTCTGGCTAAGCAGATTTGACATTGTTACGCGAAGCGTTTCCAATAATATTCACAAACTCAACAATGCAATTGAAGAAACTATTTTGATGTTCAAATTACGCATTATCGAAGAGTATAGAAAATTGATTTTGAGAGAAATTGCCGACAATACCGATGAAAAATTGGAAAAACTAATGTTTCAAAAACTGCAACAGTTGTTAAAGCGCAGAGAAGAGATTGCTAAACGTTTGGGCGCAGTCGTTACTTATTAAAAAAGAAAAACTTAGTAGTTTTACGCCTCTGCGAGAAATATTATTAAGAAGTTCAGTTCCAGTTCCAGCAAAGTTCCACTAAATCTTTCCAAGGCACATGGGCGTTTTCTGCAACAGCTTGATTACAAATCTCTCCGTTATAACAATAGATACTTTTCAAAAGCAACGAATTTAATTGAATGATTTGAACCATTTTTTTGGAAAAACTAAGAGAAGAAACCAATTGTTTAACAGTATCTTGTAATTGAGTACTTTCTAAATTTAAAAAATTAATACCTACTGCCGTTATTTTTTTTTCATGTAGAAACTGCACCATCTCATTAGTAAACACTTCAGGATGAGCCATAGAGAGAATAATTTGTTTATCTTTTAAAAAGAAAATCTCTTCCAATGAAAAAGGTTCATATTTTAAAACGATGTGAGAGAGCGCAATAATAGGCAGTTCATCTTCCATAATATCTGCGCCAAATTCTGTAAAGTTGTAATCGGTAATGTCGTGTTCTGAACCCAAACCTCTCTGAATAAGCACTGCTACATGCTCGTCTGCAAATTCTTCAATATGTTTTAAAGAGAGTAATATGGGGGCATTAACCATTTCAGAAGCCAACATACCTATGGTGGCTCTTACCTCATTTTTATCAATGTCAATTGGGGAGAGTTGAGGTTCAAGAGTATGTTTTGGTTTATCAAGAGAAGACATTAGAAAATATATTTACGTATTTGTTCATCCATTTGTTCAATTGTGATTTGTACCCTTTCTTCGTCTAAAATTTCTTCAATCTTCTCCGACCACTCTACAAAGCAATAGTTTCCACTTTCTAAATATTCAAAAAAACCAATGGCAATGGCTTCTTCGGGGCGTTCGATTCGGTAGAAATCGAAATGATATACTGGTTCCATTTTTAGGGTCCAATATTCATTTACTATTGCAAACGTTGGACTTGAAGTAATATTTTGAACTCCCAAACATTTACATAATGCTTTTATTAATGTTGTTTTTCCTGATCCCATTTCTCCATTCAAACAAAAGAAACGATGATTAGAGTGAATTTCTAAGATTTTTTTTGCCAACTCATCCAACTGGGAGAGGGATGCTGTTATTACGTAGGGTGGCATTAAATGATTTTTTTAGATGAATCGAAGAATTACTATCTCATTTCTAAAGATATATGACGTTTCTTTAAGAACACCGCAAAAATATTGTTTTTATCCAATTAAAAAAGATAAAAAAAAAAAAAATTATAGCAATCTTACTATAACTTTTATATATTTTTGCTTTCAAAATAATCATAATGCAAAACAGATTCCACATCGCCACATTAGGGTGTAAACTTAACTACAGCGAATCTTCACATATTGCTAGGGAGCTTCAAAAGAATGGCTTTGAAAAATCTTCATATCCTGATTATTTTATTTTAAATACCTGCACGGTTACTGGAGTTGCAGAGAAAAAGGCACGAAGTTTGATTATGAACTGGCACAGAAGATTCCCTAACTCAATAATTATTGTGATAGGTTGCTTCGCTGCTCGTGACAAAGAATTGGTTGAAAATCTTCCGGGAGTTGCAAAAGTGTTTGGCTCTGAGGATAAAATGAATGTTATTCCATTTCTTTTGGAGAAAACACTAATAGAAAAACCATTATTCTTTGCCGCTTTTTCTTCTTCGGAAAGAACGCGTTCATTTTTAAAAATACAAGACGGATGTGACTATCACTGTTCCTATTGTGCAGTGGCACGAGTGAGAGGAAAGAGTAGAAGTGATACAATAGCAAATGTATTGACAAATCTTGAAAAAATTGCCCAACTCAATTGCAAGGAAGTAGTACTCACTGGAGTCAATACCGGAGACTTTGGCAGAGGAAATGGCGAAACTTTTACTCAATTATTAAAAGAGATAGATAACAGAAAATTAATTGAACGCGTGCGTATTTCATCCATTGAACCCAATCTGATAACCGGTGAAATGATTAAAATGTTTGCAAACTCCAACATCTTGATGCCGCACTTTCATATTCCACTTCAATCAGGCTCTAACCGTGTGTTGGCTGCAATGAAACGTAGATATAAAACAGAACTTTTTGAAGATATTGTTTATCAAATTAATACTGCTATGCCTCATGCTTGCATTGCAGTAGATATGATATCAGGTTTCCCATCTGAAACAGAAGCCGACTTTGAAGAAACTATTCGATTCTTAAATAGCATGCCTATCAGTTATTTACATGTTTTTACATATTCAAAACGACCTCAAACACAAGCTGCCGAAATGAAACCACAAATGAAAGACAGTATGAAAAAAGAACGTACAAAAATTTTATTACACTTGTCGGAAATAAAAAAAATATCTTTTTACAATAAGCATCTGAATACGAAACGTGATGTTTTGTTTGAAGAAGATATTAAAAACGGTTCTATTTTCGGGTTTACGGACAATTATATTAGAATATCCGTTCCTTTCAACGAGAACTTAATCAATCAAATAAAAAAAATTGAATTAACGGAATTAAACACAACTAAATCTCATTGCAAAAAAACGATAACAAATAGTGATTAATTATCTGTTCTTCATTATTGTTGAAAAATCGTTCCGATTTCAATTTTGCTCATTTTTTTGCCATTTTTATAAACTCTAGCAGAACCGGGGCCTATTTCATCAATAAGAATTAGATTTCCTTGAAGGTCATCGCCATACTCTACTTTAAAGTCATAGAGTTCACAACCTAACTTCATAAACTCTACTTTCATTATTTCGGCAATCTTTTCAGTATAGCCTTTGAGTATTTGATACTTATCCGCACTCAAAATCTTTAGTCTATCTAATGTATATTCATCAATATAGGGGTCGTTTCTCATATCGTCTTTCAGTGTTGTATGAACAAATGGTGCTGTAAATTGTCTACCGTCTTCAATATATTTGCCATAATGTTTAGTGAAAGAGCCGGTTGCAATCCAACGACCTATCCATTCCACTCCTGATCCTTTTTCCAAACAGACCTTCTCTCCAATCGGTGAGACTCTTTTTACTTCCATTTGGAGATTTTTCACATCAACACTTACAAGATGTGTAGGGATTCCGGCTTCTTCGAAAAGGTTGAAGAAGTGTTGTGTCATTAGGATACACGCTTGCCCGCTACCTTCTACTAATTTTCCGACCAAGTTTCCTCCCGGATCCTCTTCACCTTTTTCATTCATTGTGGTTTTGTCTGTAAACTGAAGAAGAATGTTTCCGTTTGGCAATTCATAAACATCCTTTGTTTTTCCTGTGTATAGTAAGGGTAATTCTGAAATATTGTTCAACATGTTTCTATTTTTAGATTCGGGCGCAAAAATATTAATAAATTATTCTAATAATACTTCCCTATGAAACTTTCGCCCTCTAGATATCAGTGATAAATAAAAACTCTATTTTCGCCACAAAAATTTTTGATGAAAAACCGTTTCAATCTTTTTCTTACCATTTTCTTACTAGTTTCTTGCTCACATCAAACATCATCCAATAAAAAAATATTCCGTTACAATGAAGCTGCGGGGATTCAATCGTTAGATCCTGCTTACGCTTCGGGACAGGCAGCTACATGGGTGTGCAATATGCTGTACAATGGCTTGGTAGATTTAGACGATTCCCTGCACATTGTGCCTGCCATTGCAAAAGATTGGACAATTAGCCCCGACGGTAAAACCTATACTTTCTATCTTCTAGATAATGTCTATTTCCAAAATACTAACAACCATATTTGGAAAACACCTAGAAAAGTTACTGCAGCAGACTTTGTCTATAGTTTTAACCGAATTGTGAGTTCGGAAGTTGCCTCTCCAGGCGCCTGGATTTTTCAAAAAGTTGCCAAAAATGAGCTTGGCAATTACGCTTTTTTTGCGCTACATGACACAATATTTCAAATTGTTTTAGCAGAACCTTTTCCACCGTTTTTGGGGATACTCGCAATGAAATATGCTTCGGTTGTGCCAATGGAAGTAATTAGTAGATATGGAAAAGACTTCAGAAAATATCCGGTAGGAACCGGTCCCTTTAAGTTTCAAGTATGGGAAGAAGGAATAAAGTTGGTATTACGCAAAAATGAAAACTATTTTGAAAGAGATGAAAACAACAATCCCTTACCCTATTTAGATGCTGTTTCTATCTCTTTTATTATTGATAAACAGGTAGCTTTCATGGAATTTATGAAAGGAAATTTAGATTTTATTTCCGGCATTGAAGCCTGCTACAAAGACGCGCTATTAACGAAAGAGGGAACTCTGCAAGATAAATATGCAAGTAAAATTACACTGATGACCGGGCCATATCTCAACACCGAATATCTAGGTTTTTTATTGAAAGAAAAAGAAAACAATCCTTTGTTAATTAGAGAGATACGAAAGGCTATCAATTATGGTTTCGACAGAGAAAAAATGATTAAGTATCTGCGTAATAATATGGGATATGCTGGTACAAGCGGTTTTGTATCTTTAGGTATGGCTTCTTTCAACCCCGAAAGGGTGAAAGGGTATTACTATAATCCGCAAAAAGCATTAGAGTTGTTACAAGATGCAGGATATCCTAATGGAGAGGGGTTGCCTGAAATTCAACTGTCTGTTTCGGCAAGTTATTTGGATTTGTGTCAATATATTCAACATGAACTCAGCAAAATAGGAATTCACATTTCATTGGATGTACAACAGGCAGCCCAACAACGACAAATGATGAGAAATTATCAACTACCTTTTTTTAGAGGATCCTGGATTTGTGATTACCCTGACGCTGAAAACTATCTATCCCTTTTTTACTCTAAAAACCTACAACCTTACGGTTCGAACTATACCTACTATGTAAATCCAACCTTCGACAAACTTTTTGAAAAATCGCAAACCATTACAGACGAAGTACTTCGAAACGATTACTATACAACTTTAGATTCTTTACTAATGGAAGATGCTCCTGTGGTAGTGCTTTTTTACGACAAGAAAGTGCGGTTTACTTGGAAGAATATCAGTGGATTTGATAATTCACCGACCAATTTACTGAATTTAAAGCGAGTGAAGAAATCTGACTAAGACGGATTCAATAAATTTACACAAAGTTAATGGACTATCTCAATGTAAAGTATTGTCTTATAATATAATTTTCACTCCTTGTCTTGTCCCCCGTTTTTCAAACTCCTTAATAATCTTTTGCAAAACTACGTCATATCGAATTGTTCCCCAATTGTTTACTGATAAATATCGAGGAGGAACTTCACCTGCAAAACGCTCAATAGCAAATGTAGGATTTAACCTTTCCACAAAATCAACTATATAAATAATGTAGGAATCCATAGTAAAGGGATAAAAAGATATAGGATTTTCCAAATATTCTCTCTCCATTTGCGTACCTTTAATAATTTGTAATTGATGAAATTTTATACTGTTCAACGGCAATTTATTAATTATTTTCACATCTTCCAGCCACATTTCGGGGGTCTCGTTTGGCAATCCAAAAATAAAGTGGGCGCCGGCATGGAGATTTCGTGCTTTTATCCTTTGTAATGCATCCAATGCACACTGAAAATCGTGTTTTCTGTTAATTTTGTTAAGTGTTTCATCACGAATGGATTCAATACCTATTTCAATAGAAACAAACAACTTTTGTGCCAGTTCTGCAAAGTAATCCAACTTTTCATCTTCCAAACAATCGGGGCGTGTACCTACAACAATTCCTTTTATTTGCGGGTGTTCAATGGCCGGTTTGTAAATCTCTTTCAGTTTTTCCAAAGCCGCATAACTGTTTGAATAGGCTTGAAAATAAGCCAAATAAGATTCCGCTCTGCGGTATCTGTTTTTGTGAAACTCTATCCCCTCCTCTATCTGCTGTTTCACCGGTTTATGGGATATACAATAAGATGGATTAAAGGCATCATTTTCGCAGTAGGTACAGCCGTTCAATCCTTTTGAGCCGTCTCGGTTGGGACAAGTAAAACCCGCATCAATAGTGAGTTTTTGCACTCTTGATCCGAATTGTTTCATCAAAAAATCTTTATAGGAAAAAAAGTGGGTCACAATGTTAGAATAATTTGTTATTACGCTGCAAATTAATATAAAAAATAAAAATAACAAAATAGGCTGCCTTTAACGAACAGCCTGCTTTCAATTTATATGATAAAAACTAATTAAAATCTGATTTTTAATCTATTTTTGCCCCAAATTTTAAATATGAAACAGTTTACACGAACTCTCTTTATTTTTTGCTTCATTTTTTTGTCTTTAATCACTTTTTCACAACCAACTACAAAAGGATACGACATTGTTTTTAATACTCAAAATATTAATGACCCATATCTTTATTTAACAAATATTTATGCTAATAAAACGACAATTGTTGATAGCGCAAAATTTGTTAAAAAACAATATGTTTTTAAGAACGCTAAACAAGTATTGCCTTCCGGTTTTTACTTCATTCAAACAAAAAATGGAGATGTTTTAGTTGAATTAATTATTGATAAAACGCGGATTTTTACTATTAATGAAACAGATGACACATTAATTTTTATGAATTCTGATGAAAATACAGTCTTTCAATCTTTTAAAAAAGATGTTTTAGAAGAAAAGGACCTACGTATTTATTATGAAACCGCGCCGGAGTCATTGTTGGGCAAGTTTGTCTTAGCACAATTTATTCCTGTTTCAATTCCCGAATTTTTTTGGGGGAGTCATGAAGGAAGAGAAGCAGCTGCCAAAAAGTATTTTCAATTTATTATTGACCACTATTTTGATAATATTGATTTTACAGATATTCGATTGATGTACACTTCTTTGGATGTTGATTTGAAAGATTTTTTTAAGGTACAGCTTTATCCTCAAACTCCTGAAAATGTCATTTCAAGTATCGAAAATCTGTTTCGCCGAATTGTAGATGAAAAACCTACACCGGTGCAATTAGATATGCAAGATCTTTATCTGAAAAAATTGATTCATTTATATAGGAATGCTGACCCGATATTTGATACTGTATTTGTTTATCTTGTTGACAATTATGTCACAAAAACAACCACTGACCTCATTTCTGATTCTGAAAGAACTCTTTTTAAACGAATTGCAGACAGAAAAAGAAGAACATTGGTGGGACAAACTATTCCTGTATTTGTGTCTTATACCAATGAACATTATCCAATTTCTACAGCGGAGATGCCGGCAAAATATACTATTCTTTGGTTCTGGGATCCCGATTGTGACCACTGCCATGAAGAGACTCCAAAACTTTGTGAATTCTATTCAAAATATCAAAATCTGTATGACTTTAATGTAATTGCATGCTCAGTTACAGAAGATTATGACCGTTGGATTGCATTTATTACCGAGCATCATCTAGAGTGGTTTAACACAAGCTATTCTATTGAAGCACCTAATTATGATGCTGTTGACTATTTTAATTTTGACCAAACCCCCGCTATTTTTATTATTGATAAGCAACAAAAAATTGTTGCCCGCCAATTTCCTGTTGACGACCTGATAGAAATTTTTGAATCTTTGCATGACTAATTCTTTACTCTATGACTTTACAAAAAATAATTGCTTCAGATATTCAAAATATTCTGTTTGAATTGTATGATTATAAGACAGAAATTGATTTTAACACCATCCAAAAAACCAAAAAGGAGTTTGTAGGGGATTATACTTTTGTAGTTTTTCCCTATGTAAAAGACCTGCACAAATCCCCTGATCAATTAGCCACAGAAATCGGCAAAAAATTGACAACTGAATATGCTGAATTGGTTAAAGATTTTAATGTGATAAAAGGATTCTTGAATATTTTATTACAGGATATTATTTGGTTGAATTTTAGCAGAAAACAGAAAGTAGAAAGCACTCAAAATTCAAAAATTCTTATCGAATACTCTTCTCCCAATACGAACAAACCTTTGCATTTGGGACACGTTCGCAACAATCTTATAGGCAATGCCGTTGCAAATATTTTAGAAGCGTGCGGAAATGAAGTTGTGCGCGTGAATTTAGTGAACGACCGCGGAATCCATATATGCAAATCAATGCTGGCTTGGAAGAAGTTTGGAAATAACGAAACACCACATAGCGCCGGAATGAAAGGAGACCACTGGGTTGGAAAATATTATGTGCTTTTCGATAAAGAACTAAAAAAAGAGATTTCGAAAATGATTTCAAATGGTTTTTCGGAAGAGGAGGTGCAAAAGAAATCACAACTCATGATTGAAGCACAAGAGATGCTTCAAAAATGGGAAGAAAATGAGCCTGAAATAAGAAAATTATGGGCGAAAATGAACGGCTGGGTGTATGAAGGCTTTGACAAAACTTACAATCGTTTGGGAATCTATTTCAACAAGACATACTATGAATCTGAAACGTATCTGCAAGGCAAACAGATTGTTGAAGAAGGGTTGCAAGAAGGAGTTTTTTACAAAAAACCGGATGGCTCGGTGTGGGCAGATTTATCCGACGAAGGATTGGATGAAAAACTGCTACTCCGTTCTGACGGCACTTCTGTGTATATGACGCAAGATTTAGGAACTGCCCAACTGCGTTTTAATGAATATCATCCAAAAAGAATGATATATGTAGTTGGAAATGAGCAGAATTATCATTTTGATGTGTTAAGACTTGTATTGTCAAAAAAACTATGCAAAGATTTCGGAAACAGTATCGAACATTTGTCATACGGTATGGTAGAGCTTCCTTTTGGAAAGATGAAGTCGCGGGAAGGAACCGTAGTAGATGCTGACGACTTGATGGAAACGATGTTTCAGGAGGCAAAGAAAACTTCTGAAGAATTAGGAAAATTTGACTTTGAAGAACAAGAAGCACACACACTTTACGAGATGTTAGGTATGGGCGCACTGAAATATTTCATCCTTAAAGTTGACCCTAAAAAAAATATGCTCTTTAATCCCGAAGAATCTATTGATTTTAACGGAAATACTGCCCCTTTCATTCAATACACTCATGCGCGTATCAGATCGCTGTTGCGCAAAGCAAAGACCAACAAAATAGAATTTCAAGAAACAGTTTACCCATCCGATTACATACTTGGAGATCCCGAAAAAGAGTTGATAAAACTTCTTTACAATTATGAAACTATTTTAATCAATGCCGCCGAAACCTTAAATCCTGCGCTCATTGCCAATTATTGTTTTGAATTGGCGAAAGAGTTTAACCGTTTTTACCAAGAGATTCCTATAATTAAGGAGGAATTTGTACAACATCGCTCTGTACGTTTGCAAATTGCAGAAAGTTGTGCAGAAACTATAAAGAGAGCAATGCAATTGCTGGGAATTGATGTTCCGGAAAGGATGTAATGATTATACTAAGAAATAATTAATATGTTTAATAAATCATTTTTTTCAATTTTGCAATAGTCTCCATCGGGTTTTCAGAGCCAAAAACCGTGTTTCCGGCTACAAGAATATCAACGCCGGAATCTATTAACAGTTGTGCATTATCTAAATCCACGCCGCCATCAATCTCTATCATGGCTTCAGCCTCGTGCTTCTCAATAAGTTCAACTAATTCTTTGATACGTTTATAACTGTTCATAATAAAACGCTGCCCTCCAAAACCCGGATTTACAGACATTACCACTACAAAATCAACATCCTTAATAATATCTTCCAAAAAGGCAACCGGTGTGTGCGGGTTGATGGCAACTCCTGCCAACATATCCAAATCCTTAATTTGATGAATGGTGCGGTGCAGATGGGTGCAGGCTTCCCAATGCACGGAAAGGCAATCGGCGCCGGCATTTTTAAAATCTGCTATATAACGCTCCGGTTTTTCTATCATCAAATGTACATCTAACGGTTTTTGAGCTACTTTTTTAATGGCGCGAATCACCGGCATACCAAAAGTAATGTTGGGCACAAAATGTCCATCCATGATATCCAAGTGGAGCCAATCGGCTTGCGACTTGTTCAACATTTTAATCTCTTTCTCCAAATTTGCAAAATCGGAGGAAAGCAGAGAGGGAGCAATTATAGGGTTCATTATATTTAAAGATTTAATTTCATACTTCTAACTTCTAACTTCTAACTTCTAACTTCTATCTTCTAACTTCTATCTTCTAACTTTTATCTTCTAAAAATCGCGCAAAGAAACAGTTTTTTTTCTTTTCATAAAAAAATATATTTTTGCGCCCGAAAAACAGTGGAAAGATTTGTAATGATTGCAACCACTCGAAAAAATGCTAAACCATTTTTCCATTGTTTTTCCGTATCAATTTGAACTTGAAAAATTAATCTTTAAAACATATTATTTATGAGTTATTTATTTACATCAGAATCCGTTTCGGAAGGACATCCGGACAAAGTATGCGATCAGATTTCAGACGCATTGTTAGACGCATTTTTAGCGCAAGACCCAAAATCTAAAGTTGCTTGTGAAACGTTGGTAACCACCGGTTTAGTGGTTTGTGCGGGCGAAGTAAAAACCGACGGCTACGTTTCCATTGACGAGGTTGCCCGTAGAGTCATTAAAAAAATAGGTTACGATAAAAGCGATTATCAGTTTGACTACAAGTCTTGTGCAGTAGTTACTACTATTCATAGCCAGTCTTCCGACATCAGGCAAGGAGTGGTACGAACTAATGAAGAAGAGCAGGGCGCCGGCGACCAGGGGATGATGTTTGGCTACGCCTGTCGGGAAATGGAGAACCTGATGCCCATCTCCTCAGAACTATCGCACATTATCTTGCAAGAATTAGCAGAAATCCGCCGCGAAGGAAAACAGATGAAATACTTGAGACCTGACTCAAAATCGCAAGTTACCATACAGTTTAGCGATGCAGGCAAACCGGAAAGAATAGACGCCATCGTGGTTTCCACACAACACGATGATTTTGATGCTGATGAAAAAGCGATGTTGGCGCAAATAAAAAAAGATGTTCAAGAGATATTACTACCACGTGTTATAAAAACTTTACCTCTCAATATTCAGGAACTATTCAAACCGGACACTATACTCCACGTGAACCCCACCGGAAAATTTGTAATTGGTGGTCCGCACGGCGACACCGGCTTGACAGGGCGCAAAATTATTGTGGATACTTACGGCGGCAAAGGCGCACACGGAGGCGGCGCTTTCTCCGGAAAAGACTCCTCCAAAGTGGATAGATCAGCTGCTTATGCCGCAAGACATATCGCAAAAAATATGGTAGCCGCCGGCGTATGCGACGAAATTTTAGTGCAAGTGGCGTATGCAATCGGTGTGGCAAAACCGGTAGGAATATTTGTAAATACTTATGGAACTGCACATATCAATATATCTGACGGAGCAATTGCTAAAAAGATTGAGACCCTTTTTGACCTCCGCCCCTACGCTATCGTAAATCGTTTTCAACTGAAAAACCCCATTTTTGAAGTAACCGCATCATACGGACATTTTGGAAGAGATCCATTTGAAAAAGAAGTAGAAGTGTTTTATACTGATGATAAAACTTATACTAAAATGGTAGATGGCGTTGAAAAAATCTTTAAAAAAGTACCTTTTTTCAGTTGGGAAAAATTAGATTATGTAGATGTTTTGAAGGAAGCATTTAAGTTATAGTCCACGGATTTTCACAAATTTACACAGAAAAATAAATCTGTGTTAATCCGTTTCAAAATAATCTTTAGTGTCATCATCTTCTATTTCAACTACATCTCCAAGAAGTATCATTGATTTTTCTTCTGATAAAGATTCAACATTTTTCAATTTTCTCTCGATTGTACGAGATTTTTTTTCTGCATCATCAATGACATTTGTTGTTTCTTGTAATTTTCTCTTTGTTTTTTCGAGCAAAGCTCCAAATTTCCCAAATTGTGCTTTTATTGCGCCTAAAATTTCCCAAACTTCGCTTGAACGTTTTTGAACTTCTAAAGTTCTGAATCCCATTTGCAGGCTGTTCAACAATGCCGCTAAATTTGTTGGACCGGCAATCATTATACGATATTTTTGTTGAACATTTTCAGAAAATCCGGGACGACGTAAAATTTCAGCATAAAGACCTTCGGTTGGAACAAATAAAATAGCGAAATCTGTTGTTTTGGGAGGTTTTATATACTTGTCGGAAATATCTTTTGCGCATTTTTCAACAGATTTACCAAGTTGAATGGAAATAGCCTCAACAGCATCAGGGTTATTTTCGTATGCATCAAGCAATCGTTGATAATCTTCAATAGGAAATTTTGAATCAATTGGCAATAAAACAGGTTCATCAGTCTCTTTCCCGGGAAGTTTTATCGAATACTCAACTATTCTTCTATCATTTTCTTCATCCGGATGGTCATTTTTTATGTACTGTTGTGGAGATAAAAACTGTTCTAAAATAGCCCCTAGTTGTACCTCACCAAAAGTGCCGCGAGTTTTTACATTAGTTAAGACCTTTTTTAAATCTCCAACGCCGGTTGCTAATGTTTGCATTTCCCCAAGTCCTTTATGAACGGCTTCTAAACGTTCAGTAATTAATTTAAATGATTCGTTAAATCGTTTTTCTACGCTTTCTTGCAATTTTTCATCAACAGTTTTTCTCATTTCTTCAAGTTTCTTATTATTATCTTCTTGAATGCTATTGAGTTTCCCCTCAACTATCTCACGCATCTCTTTTAATTTATTTTCTGTTTCTCTTTTGATATTTTCTTGCTTGTTCGCCAAGTCTTCAAATTTTTGTTTTTGTAACTCATTGAAATCTTTCACATTTTTGGCGAAGGTCTCTTCAAACGATTTTAAAGAATTGCTTTGTTCTATTCGGTTTTCTTTTGTAGAAGTTTCTGTTGTTTCTGTTAAGTTTTTAATTTTTTCATCAACCGTTTTTACTAGATTTGCAAGTTGCTGAGAGAAAGTATCAAATTGATTTTTCTGAGCATTAGAAAGGTCGGTAACTGTTTTGGTTAAACTTTCACCTAACAACTTAAATGAATTATTAACTTCTTCTCTATTGCTTTTAAAAGCCTCTTGATTTTCGTTTCTACTTCTACTAAATTCATCTCTGATAGCAGGTTCAATGCGCGAAATCGTAGTGTCGAACTTCATTAAATCTTGACCGAAAGTAGCAGTTGGCTTTTTAGTCAACTGAATTACAATACTGATAATCACAGTGATTGTCAGAATAATAAGTAAAATAATAATTGTCATTTGCATATTGATATTGTTAGTTAAATAATGTACCTTTTATCATTTCAATTTGTATTTCAAATATCCCAAATTGAAATAGCATTTGCATTTTGGGTAAGTGGGTAAACATTTTCAGTTAAACATATTAACGAGCCGTACCCCACATTTTTTCCAAATGATTCTAAAACAGAGAAATGTTTTATCATTTTTTTATCCGGTGTTGCTGTACGCTTGATTTCTACAGGGTAAATAGTGTCATTTTGGAGGAGCAACAAATCAATTTCTACTTGATTGCTATCGCGATAATAGTAGAAAGATGGTTCTAATCCATTGTGTTTGTATGATTTTAAGATTTCTGTTAACACAAAAGTTTCAAATATGGCGCCACTCATTGCACCTGATGAAAGCGCTTCCGGAGTATTCCAATCCGTTAAATAAGCACACAATCCTGTATCCAAAAAATAAAGTTTCGGGCGTTTGGTAAGCCTCTTCGTAATATTCTCATAATAAGGTTGTAGTAAATATACGATACCCGAAGCCTGAAGTACCGACAGCCACGATTTTACAGTATTGAGCGAAATATCCAATGAGTTTGAGATGTCTGTAAGATTTAACTCCTGACCGGTTCTGGCTGCTATCACTTTCAAAAAATTATAAAAAGATAATTCATTTCCAATATTCAGCAATTGCCGAACATCCCGTTCTATATATGTTTTTACAAAAGAACTGTAATACAACGACCAAAACTCATCTCCTTTCAGTGTGATTTCAGGAAAAGCCCCTTTCCAAATTATCCTATAAGTTTCGGAAAGTGATTTTCGAGACAAAATTCGGGATGGTGTACGGGAAGGCAAAAAAGGCAATTGTAAATTTCCCTTATCCTCCCGTTCATATATTGAAAAACCGTACAATTCTAATACAGCCAAACGACCTGCCAAACTCTCCGAAACACCTTTCATTAAAAGGAATTGCTGTGAGCCAGTCATCCAAACTTGCCCAAACTGAACATCCTTATCTATTAACACTTTAATGTGTGAAAAAAGTTCGGGAGCATATTGAATTTCGTCTATTAACAAAGGCGGCTTATAGGTTTGAAAGAACAAATAAGGATCTTCCTTTGCTAATTTCAAAGATAGTACATCATCCAAAGAGATGTATGTTCTATCTTCGTTGAGCAAACTTTGCAAGACCGTAATTTTTCCCACTTGTCTTGTTCCTGTAAGCAGTAATGCTTTAAAATTCTTGTTTGCCCGTTTAATTACTGTTTCTATAGTTCTGGCTTTTAACATAATAATCTACTTTTATGCAAATTTGCAATCCAACTGCAAAAATACATAATTATCGAGAAGTTTGTATTCTCAATTAAATTTTGTAAAATTACTTATTGAAACCACCAGTATGTTCCAAAATGGAACATACTGGATTTTTTTAATAATCTGCGCAAATCTTTATAATCTGCGTCATCCGCGTGCTAAAAAAGCAACATCTATAATTTCGGTCCAAACTCCCTCAACCGTTTTCCTTCATCGGTGTCGGTGAATTTTTCAAAGTTCTTAATAAAGAATTCGGCAACTTTGTTCACGTTTTCTTTAAAAGCCTCTTTGTCTTTCCAACTGTTTTCAGGATTTAAAACAGTATCATCAACGCCGTCAATATGTTTGGGGATATTTACCATAAATGGTTTTACCATCACTTTTTCGCAGTTAATCAACTCGCCATTTAATATGGCTGAGATGATGGTGCGGGTGTCTTTTATGGAGATCCGTTTTCCGCCGGTGTTAAATCCGCCGCCAATCCAGCCGGTATTTACAAGATAACAAGTGGAGTTATGTTCTTCAATTTTTTCGGCAAACACTTCAGCATATTTCGTAGGGTGCAACATTAAGAAAGCGGCGCCAAAACAGGAAGAAAATGTAGGTGTAGGTTCTTTAATTCCGCGCTCGGTACCTGCCAATTTTGCAGTATAGCCGCTTAAGAAATAATACATTGCCTGATCTTTCGATAAAATGGAAACGGGAGGCAGAACGCCAAAAGCATCGGCGGTAAGGAAGATCACTTTGCTGGGGTGAGTGCCTTTTGATTCCGGTTTTACAATATTATCAATATGGAAGATGGGGTAAGAAACACGTGTGTTTTCTGTTTTTGCCTGTGATGCAAAGTCAATATTTCCTTCACCGTCAATCACTAAATTCTCTAACAGGGCGTCTCTTTTGATGGCGCGGAAAATATCGGGTTCATTTTCTTCACTTAGATTGATACATTTTGCATAGCAACCGCCTTCGAAGTTGAAGATGCCGTTGTTGTCCCAGCCATGCTCGTCATCGCCGATAAGAGCGCGGTTCGGATCGGCAGAGAGGGTAGTTTTTCCGGTGCCGGACAAACCGAAAAAGACAGCAGTATCTCCATCTTTTCCTTGATTGGCAGAGCAGTGCATCGAGGCAATCCCTTTCAGCGGAAGGAAGTAGTTCATCACGGAGAAGATCCCTTTTTTCATTTCGCCGCCGTACCATGAGCCGCCGATGAGCGCCATTCTTTCAGTAAGATTAAAAGCGATAAACACTTCGCTGTTCAAGCCCCATTCTTGCCATTTAGGGTTGGTTATTTTGCAACTGTTGAACACAATAAAATCGGGAACAAAATCTTTTAACTCCTCTTCGGTGGGACGCAAGAACATATTTTTTACAAAATGCGCCTGCCAAGCCACTTCGGTAATAAAGCGAACTTTCATTCTGGTATCGGGATTTACGCCGGCAAATCCATCCATTACATAAAGATTTTTGTTACTTAATTGACCTTGGCTCAATTTCTTTAATTCTTTCCATTGCTCTACTTTGAGCGGTTTGTTGTCCGGTGACTTTTTTACCGGATCGTGCCACCACACGTTGTTTTTAGTTTCCTCATCCACAACTACATATTTATCTTTTGGAGAGCGACCGGTAAAGATTCCTGTATCCACTGATAGTGCGCCCGATTTGGTATGATACGCACGTTCAAAACCGGTTAATTCAGGATTCGTTTCATGCTCATACAACTCCTGATATGACAAATTGTGATAAATTTTCTGCGGGTTCGCGATACCCATCTGTTCTAATTGCTTTTCGATGTTCTGCATAAAGATTTTTTTTATTGATTATTAATTGGTTAATATAATATTTTTTGGTTTTTTAAAAGTTTGCAAATATCTGAAAATAATTCAAATAATTGATACTATTTTGCGGATTAAAATGAAAGTAATCTCTTGGTCTTTTTTTAGCTATAAGACTTAATAATTGAGTTCAGCATCTTCTCTGTTTTGGCTGCTCCTTCTCCCAAAATAAAACCAATTTGTTGTACTTGCCTAAGGTTTTCCTCAATCACTTCGTTCACTCTATGTATGATCTCTTCGGGGCGCTCCTCTTTTGAGTGTAAATTGCGAAACGCAGCGCCAACTAATCTTTTCTGAATAAGTTGAAAAATAGATACATTGATCAATTTTCCGTCAATCTCAACATCTTTACTGATACTTGTTTCATCATGATTTAAGATAAATTGAAATTGGGTAGTAAGAATAGAGGGTAAAAGCGTTTTCAAATCAGCGCCAATGAGATAAGGGATAACATCGTGAATATCTTTAATCTCCTCTCCCAAAATGTCAATAAATGAGAGGTTTGACTCAACAATTTTCAGATTTTCATCGCAAAAGACAATTCCGGTATTCAATTCTCTAATAAAAATAGATAATGCTTCATTTTTATCGAACAACAACTCTTTAGTTTCATCTAATGCAGTTTTCGTTGCTTTCAAATCGCTATTTACCATTTCTAATTCTTCTATCATTTTTTTAGATCCCAACGATGTTTCTCTATTATCTATTTGTGCGTTTGTTACACACATTTCCGGGATCGCAATTTTTTGGGCTATAGCACAAGCCAAATTATAACAAGTATCAAACCCGCAAGCGCCGCAATTTACTTCTTTGTTATTGTTTTTCTTTGTAATACGATTGAGTGCAATTTTAATTTCAAACTCATCGGGAACAGGGAGTTCAAATTTTTTATTTTTAAAAACGGCTTGCAGTTCTTTGTATTTTGAGTGTTTATCCTTAAAATTTCGCCATTTATCAATATCAAAATTAGCTAATCTACGGCTAATGTAATCTTTAACTAATGCGTAACGTTTAAATTTTTCTCCACCTTCCGAAGTTCCCGGTCCCATAATACACCCCTCGCAATAGAAGATATTGAAATTATGTTTTATTATATTGTAATGATCCCAAAACTGTTTCACAGCTTGTATGGAAGTTTTTCCCTCTACGGTAATAGTATTTTCTTTAAGCAGACTTAAATCTAAGTTTGCGGCTTCCAAAAAGCCTTGAGCTATAGGATACATACTTCCTTTATATCCTAAGGGTTCGTCAAAGTCTGAATATTCACTAAACGTTTCCGTAATTTTAAATTCATCGAAAAGCTTTCTCAATTCTCTAAATGTGAGTACTTCATCCACTTTTGTTAAACCGCCATGTCTGCCTACCTCTTTTTTTGCTGCAACGCAAGGGGTAATTTGAACTACTTTCAGGTCGTTGCCATAAATTTTTCTTGCTACAATAGCACAAGCAGAGATTGGAGATACAAACGGCACTAAATTTCCGATTAGCTCCGGATAGAGTTGTTCGATGAGCATCACTATTGATGGGCAACAGCTTGTAATATAATATTTACCGTTAAAATCGTCGTGTGTAAATTTGTGATAGAGTTCGGCGATAATATCCACACCAAAAGCCATCTCAGTTACGTAAGAAAACCCGAGCAGGCGAATCATTTTAACAAATTTTCGATAGTCGGTAATATCGTCAAACTCTCCTGCAATAGAGGGTGCGCATATCGCCACTACTTTCTCTTTGGCGTTGAGCAACTGTTTTACATTCTGTTTCGAATCTCGGTATGTTATGGCATCATAAGCGCAAATACCTATACAAGTGCCACATTGAATACACTTTCCCTCTTCAATATAAGGGAATACAGTATTCACAGAAACATGAATCGATTTAACGGGACAGGCACGGATACAAGAATAGCATGCTCTGCATTTACTTTTATCTAATTTAACATTACTATTTGGCATAATTACATATATTCAATTACAACTACTTTCATAAATTTTTCGGTCAACACTTTGGTTAATCTTTGTATCAAATGTTTACGAATCTCGATTTCTACCGGTGAGTTAGGATTGTGGTGGTCTTCATTAATTTTAGTACCTACCAAAACATAGATTTCGTCGGTGTCTAATAACAATTTGCATACCTGATCGGCGGGTCCTCTTCCAAATTGAAAATTGGAATTGATGCTGAGCGTGTTCAACAAGTAGGTTACTTTACTCAGTGTTAGCACGCCTTCAGTAACTAAGTCAATTCCTTCCATTTTAGAGCTTGGCGGAAGCATCGGGTCGAATCTTTCTTCATCTTTGACGGGTCTTTTCAATTCTCTTGAGACAATCTCAGTGGTAGTAGCGCCGCTGACAATTTTTTTTCCTTCAAAGTTTTTAAGAATTGTTGCAAATTCATTATCTTTTTCGGGGTCGAAAGGAGGTCCTGTACATAGAATCGCTTTTCTAGCTTGACGGAAATAGACTACACCGCAGGTAAGGTCATCTTTAGGAGTATATAGGTCATTTGCTGCTGCATGTTTAACCACTCTTTCGGCGAGGTCGGCAGCGGAAATTCCGGGGGTCGTCTCAATAATTTCTCTAGTAAACTTCACTAAATTATTTCTACCCCACCCCATTGTAATTCCTTTTCCTAACCCCGACTGAGTAATGCCGTCGGAACAGAAGAGTACACGGTCTTCAATTTGAGGAACAAAAGAGCATTTTCTAATATCCATCACTCTTTTATCTTTGAGTTCACCTTCATATATTACTTGCGTCCATTCAGGTTCATAGATTCGATTTCCTCTAAGAATCAAAGTTTGAGGGTTATCATACTCTAAAATAGAAACAATATCGTTTTCCATAGAAATATCAATGACAGTGTATGTAGCATAATTGATTTTTCTTTCGCTACAAACGGGCAACGCTTTCATAATCGTATTGGCAAACCTGTTAGCGTCCTTATACTCCATAGAGAGGTGGAGTGAAATTGTAGCGGTAAGAGTTCCCAGCACATTTGCCCTCACGCCGTGTCCCATCCCGTCTGAAAGCACGCATATCACCCTGTTTTCTTCGGGAATTCTTTTAGACAGAAACACATCACCGCTAATTTTTTCTCCTTCGTGGTTCATCTGAAAATGCCCCACTTCTGTATGGTATTTTCTTTCTTCTGCTACCGGGGCGCTTTCATTGAAGAGATAATCATTCATCATTATTTTAAGGATTTTGGACGCGAAATAACACTATTTTTTGAGAACTAAAAAAACTTAATAAGCGCTCTTCTATTACAGACGCTTTTGTTTAAATAGCTACATGTTCAGATACTCCGGTCCGTTATCTCCATTCGGCACGTTCCACGTTATGCCATCGGCAACTTCCTTGATGTCACACGTTTTGCAGTGAATGCAGTTCTCGAAATGTATTCTGAGTTTTTTCTTTCCATCTCTTTCGGTATGGATTTCATATACTTCTGCAGGACAAAAATATTGACATGGGGCATCGTATTCTTCAATATTTACCGTTTCAAAAGTATCCGGATTGTTTATTTTTAAGTGACAGATTTGGTTTTCATCATGATGGGTTCCCGAACAGAATAATGCAGTCATTTTGTCAAAAGTCAATTCTTTGTCAAACTCTAATTGATTTTTGAATCTTTCCTTGAAACATTTTCCATGATAATTATTTACTTTTTTCGTGGCATCAGCATCGGAATGAACTTTCAGTTTTCCGAAAAAGCCTGCTCCTCCCGAAATAAATTGAGCTCCAAAATGGAATGCCCCTTGAATCAGTCCTTTTGCAAATGCTTGTCTGAAATTACGAACCGGAAAGAGTTCTTTATGAATTGTGCTTCTTTTTATTTTTTCATCATAGATTTGGAGTGTGTTTTCAGAAAAATCATGAGAAGAAAAAGCAGACAAAGCGGTTTCGGCGGCTAACATTCCCGATTTTATGGCAAGGTGAATCCCTTTTAGTGCCGGCATGGAAACAAAACCGGCGCTGTCGCCTACAATTAATGCATTGTCAACATGGAGTTTTGGTAAAGAGTAGTAGCCGCCTTCAGGTAAACTCTTGGCACCAAATTTGAGCATTTTACCTCCCTTTAATATTTTGGCTACGGCAGGATGGGTTTTCCATACTTGAAAAACAGAAAAAACATCGAAAGTGGGGTCTGTATAATCCAATCCAACCACCAATCCAACAGCCGCCCGATTGTTGCTTAACCCATAAATAAATCCGCCACCAAATTCATGTAAATTAAAAGGATAGCCCATCGTGTGATAAACTTCTCCCGCTTTAATGTTTGCCGCCGGCACTTCCCAAATCTCCTTGCATCCCAAAGAATAGATTTGAGGATTCTTTCCTTTTTGTAGGTCAAACTTATTAATAATATTCTTGGCTAAACTTCCTCTTGTTCCTTCAGCAAAAATGGTGAGTTTTGCTTCAATACTCGTGCCGGGTTGGAAGTTTTCCATCTTTTCTCCATGATGATTGATTCCGGTGTCAATAGTTTTAGCGCCGCATATTTTTCCTTCAGCATTATAAAGTAGTTCATTTACAGCAAACCCCGTATATATCTCCACTCCTTTTTCCTCAGCTACGGAAGCTAAAAACTGACATAGTAAGCCTAATGATGCCGTATAGGTTCCTTTGTTGCTCATATAGGGCGGGTGTAAAGGAGATCTAATTGATTTAGATTTGCTTAATAGAAGTAATTTATCTTTTTTTACAGGAGAGTCAAAAGGTATATCTTCAATTTTATGATTGGGTAATAGTTCTTTAAAAACGGCAGGTCGTACCACTGCTCCCGAGAGGATATGGCTACCGATAGCGCTCCCTTTTTCAATCAACAAAATACGTCGTTGTTCTCCATGTTTCTTACACAAATCTGCAAAATGGATGGCTGTTGATAGTCCGGCTGGTCCGGCGCCAATAATTAACAGATCGGTTTGCACACTATTTTTATCATTCATATTTAATAATTTAGAGAGAAAGTAGAAAAATAAATATTATTCATTTTTATTAAGCGGCAAAAATAGATGAATTTTTAAGATATTTTTTTATCATATAAATTACTATATTTGCCACCGTTTTTAAGACATCATTAATTAACAGTTAATAACCTAATTAAATCATTTTTTTTATGAAAAAAGTACACAATTTTAACGCAGGACCATGCGTATTGCCCAGAGAAGCAGTCAACACAGCTATTGAAGCCTTAACAGATTTTGCAGGAACCGGGATGTCGGTTATCGAAGTTTCTCACCGTTCCAAAGAATGGGAAGCCCAAATGGCTGAGTGCGAGGCATTATGGAGAGAACTATTGGAAATCCCCGAAAACTACAAAGTATTGTTCCTTGGTGGAGGCGCAAGTATGCAGTTCTGCATGGTGCCTTTCAACCTGATGGAAAAGAAAGCCGCCTACTTGGAAACCGGAGTTTGGGCTAAAAAAGCGTTCAAGGAAGCCAAAGGCTTCGGCGAAGCTGTAAAAGTAGCCACTTCCGAAGACAAAATCTATTCCTATATCCCGAAAGGATACGAAATACCAAAAGATGCCGACTATTTCCACATCACTACTAACAACACCATCTATGGCACAGAAATTAAATACGATATGGACTCTCCCGTAACTTTAATTGCCGATATGTCCTCCGATATTATGAGCCGTCCCGTGAATATTAAAAAATATGGATTAATCTACGGCGGTGCACAAAAAAATGTGGGACCTGCGGGCGTTACTTTCGTTATTGTTCGCGAAGACCTTCTCGGAAAAGTAACTCGCTATATTCCTACTATGTTGGATTATAGAACCCATATTCCGGAAGGCTCCATGTTCAACACCCCTCCTGTTTTCTCTATCTTTGTAATGAAAGAAACCTTGAAATGGGTTAAGAAAATGGGCGGACTAAAAGCTATGCAAAAACATAACGAAGATAAAGCAGCCCTTCTTTACAACGAAATTGACAGAAACAGTATGTTCGTGGGAACTGCTGCGAAAGAAGACCGCTCTTTGATGAATGTTTGTTTCGTAATGACCGAACCCTACAAAGATAAAGAGGAAGACTTTATGAAATTTGCCAAAGAACGCGGCATGGTGGGTATTAAAGGACACCGCTCTGTAGGTGGGTTCCGCGCCTCAATCTACAATGCTTGCCCCGTTGATAGCATTAAAGCGTTGGTGGAATGTATGCAAGAGTTTGAAAAACTGAACAAATAGACAAATAAGGTTTGACCATTTTTGAAGATTTTAACCTGAAAATATTTTTTTAAGTATTTTCAGGTTAATTTTTTTTTTTACTTTTGCACCCGATTTGCATTTTCTATTTTATATATACTGCTAATCTATAAATCCTACCGAAGCTCTGTAAATCAGCGTTCTTTGTTTCTTACAATATTAAAGCGTTTTTTCTTTATTTCTTGTTCTTGAAATTTCGACAATTTAAAGTTCCCAAGAGTAAAGTAGTAAACGTTCACGCCAAGCGTGGACTTTACTTTATTTGGGAACAGGTCGTCGAAAACCTCAAGAACAGATAAAAAGAGTGCCACGTTTTTTTATTGGAAAAAATTGAGAAAAACCATTAACCACTAACCATTAATCATTAACCACTATAAAAGTTGCGCCCGATACGAATCAGGGATAAAATATGAAAAAGGTAGTTTTAATTTTAATTCTATCATTGTTGAGTATATTGGTATATGCTCAAGATTACATCATTTTGAGAAGTGGTGAGCAAATCATAGCGATAGTGATAGAAGAATCTAGTACAGAAGTCCGATACAAGCTATTTGAACGTCCTAATGGACGTACCAGAATAGTGTCACGTGCAGATGTTATATCCATCAAATACGACGACGAACCGTGGGATGATCCCATAAATGAAACAAGTAAACCGAAACCAGCAAATGAAGCAAATGAAAAACAAGTAGCAACCTCCGATGTGAAAGAAATTAAAAATTGCCCATATTGTGGCGAAGAAATATTAGCAGTGGCTACAAAATGTAAACATTGTGGCGAATTTTTAGACAAAACAGCAACGAGTAGAAAGCAAGCAACAGTAAATGCTACAAATTGTGCAAAGTAGACTGCTTTTGGTTTGGATATTGGATTTGGAGGCTCTATCGAAACAATTAATAATAACAAATTTCCAACATCATATTTTGCCTCGGCTTTAGGTATTCGTGTGATGCATCATTTCAATCCTTATTTTGGCATAGACTTTTTAAAAATAAATTGGATAACCGATGTTTTGGATTCTAAATCTGACAATAACTGGCTAATGAGATTACAAATTATGCCCGGAATCCGTGGCAATTCACCTGTTTTTTTTAAATGTATGTCTGTGTATTCCGCTTTTAGGTTGGGTTATGGAATGACCTTCGTTCCCCATGTATCTCATTTTAAAGGTTTGTGTTTAGAAACCGAACTTGGTTTGAATCTTACACCTACTGTTTTTGCCGGATTTGCCTACAACTATCATCAATATTTTGGACTTGATTTTAAACGTGCATTGCATACATTATCATTCCGATTAGGCTTTAATCTTGGAAAATAATTGGTGGTCGCTTTACCAAGTTTTTAATATCGTGTGCCGAGCCATGTTCAGTAAGGTGGTGAAAGAATGAACGTAATACTCTGTGTAAATCTGTGTAAATCTGCGGACAAAAATTTGCTGACGCAATTCTATCAAATTTTTCTCCCATAAACACCGGATTTTCTTTATAAGAATTGATGAAATACTCTTTACAAAATATGCACGGGAGTAAGTATCCCCAATTCATCAATTTCAACACCACCTGAAAAAAATATATTTTTGCAGACCAAATTTTGAAAAAAAACAAACTTTGGTTGTAAAATATAGATCAACAATATACTTATAAGCATGACAATAATAGACGGCAAACTGTTAGCACAAGAGATAAAACACGAGATTGCAACAAAAGTAGCATCTTTCATTGACGAAGGGAAAAGCGCTCCTCATTTGGCGGTAGTGATCGCCGGAGATGACGGCGCATCGTTGACCTACGTGGAGAGCATCAAAAAGAACACCAAAGAGGTAGGATTCCTCTGTTCTGCGTATCAATTTCCGGCTTCTATAAGTGAAAGAGAACTTTTAGAAGCGATTGATTTCATAAATCATGATGATGAAATAGATGGGTGTATTGTGCAACTGCCGCTTCCCAAACATATTGACAAACAAAAGGTAGTTCAAAAAATCTATCCTAAAAAAGATGTGGATTGTTTTCATACTGAAAATATAGGAAAATTGGTATTGGGCGAGGATGGCTTTCTTCCGGCAACACCCAATGCCGTAATGGAACTTCTAAAACGGTATGAAATAGAAACCACCGGGAAAAACTGTGTGGTGGTGGGCAGAAGCAACATCGTGGGGAAACCGTTGGCATTGTTGTTAGTGCAAAACACCCCTCATGCTGATGCTACCGTAACGATTTGCCATAGCAAAACTAAGAATATGAAAGAGGTATGCGCCCAAGCCGATATTCTTTTGGTGGCTATTGGAAAACCCGAATTTATTACCGCAGAATATGTTAAGAAAGATGCAGTAGTGATTGATGTAGGTATCCATCGCATTGAAGATAAGAACTCAGAAAAAGGATATAGAATTTGCGGTGATGTGAAGTTTAGCGAAGTATCGAAAAAATGCAGGGCGATTACTCCTGTGCCGGGAGGGGTAGGCTCGGTTACAATGGCTTGTTTGCTGAAGAATACCCTGAAAGCGTATCAACAAAAACTATAATCCAAACGTAAGGGCGTAAAATTTTTTGCCCTTACACCACACTTAGGCTAAAAAGTATATTTTTGCCGCCCCTTACGGGATATAGCGTAGTCCGGTTATCGCGCCTGCTTTGGGAGCAGGAGGTCGCAAGTTCGAATCTTGCTATCCCGACGTTCAAAATCAAACAGTTACAAAAATCTTGTAACTGTTTTTTTGTTGAATTTGAACAGATAATTTTATTTTTTTTCTATAGAACTCATTATTTTTCAAATTTTTCATATTTTTGCGCATATTTCAAAAAAAACAAATTTATGGCAAAAAATTTAGAACAGGAAGAGATTGGCGGCATTAATATCATAGCCGCAGGAACTACACTTACAGGAGATTTAGTCTCTGCCGGAGATTGTAGAATTGACGGCACTTTAAAAGGTAACATTACTTCTAATTCAAAGATCTTTATTGGAAAAACAGGAATGATTGAAGGTAAAATAAAATGCCAAGCTATTGAAATTGAAGGGGATGCAAAAGCTGAAATTAATGCAACCGAAATTCTCTCTTTAAAAGCGTCAGCTATTTTAACGGGAAATGTACGTGTTAGTAAAATTTCTATTGAACCCGGAGCCAATTTTGTAGGAAATTGTGTAATGCAAAATCCATCACCAACACCCATACCTGGCATTGAAAATGAATAGTTATTCTCACGGATGAATAAGAATAATAGTACTTCAAATGGAGCTAATTACTTAGGATTAGCTTTTCAAATGGGAATAATTATTTTTTTAGCCACTTATGGAGGGATAAAATTAGATAAAATAACAGGAAATCACCACATTTTCACTATTCTGCTCTCGCTGCTTTCAATCATACTAATGTTGTACTATATAATACATAAAGAAACCCGTAAAAAGAAAAAATAATGAGTAAAATCCCAATTCGTAAATTTGCTTACCGTTTAATTATCTTTTCTATAATTATGACTATACTTGGCGTTCTTTTTCAATGGATATTTCCACTATATTCATCTAAAGCAATCCCTTTTATAGTCATTTTTTTCTTTATTATTACCATGTTTTCTTTATTTATTGTTTTAAGAAAATCAAGCCAAGTTTCTGGGAAAAAATTTATTGCCGGCTATATGCTGTCTCGAATTGTTAAAATGCTCTCTATTCTAATCTTTCTAATTTTGTATATGACTTTTAATAAAGAAGACCGAATAAAATTTGCCGGCGCATTTCTCGTTATCTATTTTTTCTATTCAATTTTTGAAATCTTTGCGCTTAAAAAAGAACAATGAAACATCAATTCGAAAACATTCGCCCATATTCTGAAATAGAAACCATGGTGGCGGTAAAAAAACTATTTACCAACGATAATTTTATTAAACAATTGACTTTCTTTGAAGATAAAATTAATATAAAAAATTGGGTAAATGAAGTGATATGCTGCAAAAATCAATTTGAATTTCACTTAGCTTTTGCTAATAAAGTATTCCTTTATTTTGCAGAAAAAACATGTACACAAATCCATTATTCAGGAATTGAAAATATTAACCTTGAAAATCAATACCTGTTTATTAGTAATCATAGAGATATTGTATTGGATTCTTCATTTCTGCAAATCTACTATTTTAAAAATGGATATGATGAAACTCGTTCTGCCATTGGAGACAACCTCCTTTCAACTCCTCTCTTTGTTGAATTAGCACGTATACACAAAATGTTTGTTGTACTTCGTTCTGGTACTTCAAAAGAAAAAATTTACAACACTCGCCAATTGTCTAATTACATTTATAAAAGTATTTTTGAAGAAAAAGAATCAGTGTGGATTGCTCAAAGAAATGGAAGAACTAAGAACGGAGATGATAAAACCCAACAAGGACTTTTGAAGATGTTGACTTTAGCTTCTCCAAACAACCCTTTACAATCTATTAAACAAATGAATATTACACCTGTTACTGTTTCTTATCAATATGAACCCTGCGCCCAACTTAAAGCACGTGAATTGGCGCTCTCAGAAAATACCCCTTATACTAAACAAGAAGGTGAAGATACCAAAAGTATCATTAAAGGAATTACTGACTTTAAAGGAGATGTACATTTTGTTATTGGAAAACCTTTACAAAAAGAATTTAAAAATATTCCGTCAGAACTTTCTTTAAACGAAAAACTCACACTGCTTTGTTTGCACATTGACAAACAAATGTACGAGAATTATTTTCTATTTCCACAAAACTATATCGCATTCGACATTCAAGAAAACTCTACTAGGTTTTCTAAACATTATTCGCAAAATGAAAAAACTGCTTTTATTTATTATCTAAATGAACAATCTATTATTCAAGATGTTTCTAAAGATAAAATGATGAAATATTTATTAGATATTTATGCAAATCCAGTGAGAAATAGATTTAATATTAATAATTTATGCGATTGAACCCTTATGAAAAATCTTTTAAGAATACATCTATTGCAATTTCTTCAACGTTTTGAATCATGAAAAAAAAACTTTTTTTGTTAGTATGCATCATTATTTTGACAATTGTTGCTATTTTTGGACAAAGTAACAGAGCAACTAATGAATATGGACAACTCCTTTGGCAATATCATCAAAATGTTTCAATTGATGATGAAAATCAGAATACAATTATCGTAACTTTTGTTTTTACTAATGGAAAAAGTCAAATAGCAATTACGTTGAGACAAGAACTTTTTAATTCTTACTGTGATTGGTTTGAAACATCAGGTATGCAACTAGAAAAAGAAGAACATGTAGTTTTTATTACAGCAAATTTGTCTCCCTACCAATCTGTCGTTTGGAAATATAAGTTAACAACAAAACCTATTGATAATGAATTGATTGCCGAGCGCTCAGCACTCCTCATTTTAAATGAAAATTTTGAAGTACAAAAAGAGAAAATCCCGGAAATAAGGATTGTTAAGAATTAGCTTAAGATAATTAAAATAAATAACAGCCCTCTATTCTTTGAAAAAATAAAAATAATGAGTTTTTTTTGAATTCCAAAATATGGATAATATCTTACGCAAATCTTTAACTAAACACTTGGAATCTTTTCTAACAGAAGAGCGAAAGCTTTTGTTACACAAAGTTTTAGAAAATAGAACGAGACATATTACGGTGGTGGTTGAAGACCTGTATCAAACGCAAAATATCAGCGCAGTTATGCGCTCTTGCGAATGTGTGGGGATTCAAGATATTCATATTGTGGAAGGTGAAAACGACTTTCAAATTCATAAAGCTATCGCTATGGGCGCAGATAAATGGCTCTCAATTACCCATTACCAAAAAGAAAACGACCCGATGCTCTCTTGTATTAATGACTTGAAATCAAAAGGATACACCATTGTGGCAACCTTGCCTGACAATAACTGTTGTTTGTTAGATGAACTCAGCTTGGAAAAACCGATTGCTTTTCTTTTCGGGACGGAACTCACCGGATTATCTAAAGAAGCCGTTGCTGCTGCCGACAAAACTGTAAAAATTCCCATGCACGGCTTTACCAACAGTTTTAACATCTCAAACTCAGTGGCTATTATCGTAAGTCATTGTATTGAAAAGTTAAGAAATTCTGATATCTGTTGGCAACTCTCACAAGAAGAAAAAGAAGAACTCCTTTTTGAATGGGTTCAGAAATCTCTAAACAAACCGGAATTGTTGATTAAAAGGTATTTGGAGCAATTTTATTAAATAACTCCCAACTTGCATCTGCTTGTGCTTTAAGCATGGTAATACCATTGATTGTAATAGCGCCTCGTTTATTTCCTTCTTTCAAAAATAGAGTTTCAGCAGGATTATAGATCAAATCTATTAAGATATGGTTTTTGCTTATCGCATGATAAGGAATTAGAGGAATGGTATCAATATTTGGAAACATCCCAAGGGGAGTTGTATTAATGATAAATCTATATTGATTCAAGATCTCTTCATTTAATTCATTGTATGTAATAGTTTTATGAGTTTTATTTCGAGAAACAATTTGATAAGGAATCTCTCTTTGTTGTAAAACATAACCTACCGTGTTTGCCGAACCTCCTGAACCGAGAATGAGAGCTGAATTTTGAATTTTGAATTTTGAATTTTGAATTTTAGTTTTCTGTTTTTGTATTCTGACTTCTAACAGCTTCATTGTCTCTTCAAATCCCACTACATCAGTGTTATACCCTATCCATTTATTATTTTTTTTGATCACGCAATTTACGGTTCCAATTTCTTCAGCAAGGGAATCTATTTCATCTAAATAGGAAATAATCTCTATTTTGTAGGGTGTTGTTACATTTAAACAAACTAATGATGGAAGTTTAAACAATTCTTTAACCTTATCTATCTTTTCAAGTGAAAATAATTTGTATTCGATATTGCTAATTTTTTTCTGAAGAAATTTTTCGCCAAAATATTGTTGAGAAAAACTATGAGATAAAGATTTCCCGATTAGCCCAAAAGTCTTTAAATGGATGTTATTCATGTATAATAGATTATAATAAATTTGGATAACGTTTTTTATGACCTATTATTTTAGTTTTCAAATTTTCAATAACATTCAAAAAAACTCATTTTTTTGTGTATCTTCGCACGCAATTTTGAAAAACGGTATAGTATTTATATTCAATAGACAATTAGATAAATAAGATGGAAGATTTTATTAAAGAAGGAGAAAAAATCGTTCAGGTTAATATTGAAAACCAAATGAAGGAAGCCTACATAGACTATTCCATGTCGGTAATTGTTTCACGAGCGCTTCCCGATGTGCGAGACGGCTTAAAACCGGTGCATAGAAGAATTTTGTACGCGATGTGGGATATGGGTTTGGACTCCTCAAAACCTTACAAAAAATCTGCAAGAATTGTGGGAGATGTGCTTGGTAAGTACCACCCGCACGGCGATACCGCCGTTTATGATGCGATGGTGCGTATGGCACAGGATTGGTCGCTGAGGTACCCTTTGGTGGACGGACAAGGCAACTTCGGTTCTGTAGATGGCGATTCCCCGGCTGCTATGCGTTACACCGAAGCCAGAATGCAGAAAATTGCAGAAGAGATGCTCGAAGATATCCAAAAAGATACCGTTCAGTTTGACAATAATTTCGACGACTCAATGAAAGAGCCTCGCGTGCTGCCTGCCAAAATACCGGCACTGCTGCTCAACGGCTCCTCCGGTATTGCAGTAGGGATGGCTACCAATATGGCGCCCCACAACCTTAGCGAAGTGTGCGACGGAATCTCTGCCTATATTGACAACAACGAAATTACAGTTGCCGAATTAATGGAGTATATTAAAGCCCCCGATTTTCCAACCGGCTGCGTGATTTACGGCTACGAAGGCGTGCGAGAAGCATTTGAAACCGGACGAGGCAGGGTAGTGATGCGCGGCGAAGCAACCATTGAAGAAGATAACGGAAGAAGTATCATCTTGGTAACCTCTTTGCCCTATATGACAAACCCTTCGGAAATGATAAAACGTACCGTGGATTTGATTAAAGAGGATAAAATTGATGGAATCTCCAATATTGAAAACCTTTCTAATAAGAAGAACGGAACTAAAATCATTTACGAACTCAAGCGCGATGCAGTTCCCAACGTAGTACTCAACAAATTGTACCAATATACTGCCCTACAATCTTCGTTCAGCGTGAATAATGTGGCATTGGTAAACGGTCGCCCAATGTCGCTGAATTTAAAAGATATTATTGTTGAATATGTGAAACATCGGCACGAAGTGGTGGTGCGCCGCACACAATATGATTTACAAAAAGCATTGGAACGCGCCCACATTTTGGAAGGTTTGCTCAAAGCATTAGATATTATTGATGAGATTATTGCCTTGATACGAAACTCCCAAACGGTGGAAGATGCACGCAATGGATTGATTGAAAGTTGGCAATTTTCTGAAATTCAGGCACAAGAGATCGTAAATATGCGCCTGCGCCAGTTGGTTGGTTTAGAGCGCGAAAAACTGCAAAACGAATATGATGAACTCTTGAAGAAGATTGAATGGTTGCGACAAATACTCGAAGACCGGAGTTTGCGTATGCAAATTATTAAGGATGAGTTGGCTGAGATGAAAGAGAAATATGGCGATGAGAGACGCTCTAAAATAGAGTTCGCCGCCTCCGATTTTAGAATTGAAGATACTATTGCCGATGATGAAGTGGTAATCACCATTTCCCATTTGGGGTATATCAAACGTACTCTGCTATCGGAATATAAAGCGCAAAATCGCGGCGGAAAAGGCTCGCGGGGAAGCGCCACAAGAGATGAAGATTTTGTGGAACACCTCTATATCGCAACCAACCACAACTACTTGTTGTTTTTTACCGAAAAAGGGAAATGTTTCTGGTTGCGCGTGTTTGAAGTACCGGAAGGCAACAAAACATCCAAAGGACGCGCTATTCAAAATCTGTTAAATATTGAACCGGACGACAAGGTAAAAGCGGTTATCAATGTGGATAATATTTCTGATGAAGAGTATATTAACAACAACTACATCATTCTTTGTTCCGAAAAAGGAGTGATTAAAAAGACCTCGTTGGAAGCCTATTCTCGCCCAAGAGTAAACGGCATTATTGCGATCAACATCCGCGAAGAGGACCACCTGTTGGAGGCAAAATTAACCAATGGCACCAGCGAAGTTATGTTGGCGCTCTATTCAGGAAAAGCGGTGCGTTTCAACGAAAAAACTGTGCGCCCCATGGGCAGAAACGCTTCCGGTGTGAAAGGGATCACCTTAGCCAACGACAAAGATATTGTGATAGGAATGGTCAGCGTGGATAGTCCCGAATACGACATCTTGGTCGTTTCTGAAAACGGCTACGGAAAACGCTCTTCCATTGATGAATACAGAATTACCAACCGTGGCGGAAAAGGAGTGCGTACCATCAATATTACAGAAAAAACGGGCGGCTTAATCGCTATCAAGAATGTTACCGATAACGATGACTTAATGATTATCAATAAGTCGGGCATTGCCATACGCATGCACGTGGATGCTTTGCGCGTGATGGGACGCGCTACCCAAGGCGTAAGGCTTATTAATCTGAAAGATGAAGATTCTATTGCGGCGGTTACTCAAGTACCAAGAGAGGAAGATGAGGACGAAGAGGTAACGGATGTAGTTGCGGAAAAATCGATAGAAGAGGAAGTTTAAGTAAAGTTTTTATTTTCACCCACTACAGCAATTCCACCTTGTACTCAATGGGGAGTTTAAGATGCTGAAAGAGAGTTTCAGGATCTACTTTATAATGATGATTGAAAAAATCGGAGTTAAACACATTGTTGGTTTCCATAATTCTTATCTCTAAAGGAGTCTTGCCCTTCGATTTTTCTATAGCTTCTCGAATCAAGTAGGCAGATTTTCCGGTAATATCCTTAATATTGATGATAATACGAATTTGCTTACAAAGTTTATTAAATGTTTCATGCAAGTAAAAGATAGTGATTGGTTTTAGATCAAACATTTTAGAATCGCCGGGGTTTCTTCTAAAACGCTCTTCGGCGCGTGCCGTGAAATAAAGCTGTTTACCAACCTCAAAAAGATGTCTGTATTTTGTAAAATCTTCCGAAAAGAGCATCCATTGGTAACTTCCACTTTCATCTTCCAAAGTAACACGCCCGTAATCTTTTCCGGTTTTTGTGGTGCTTTGCTGTACATCAGAAATAATAGCTGCAAATTTGGCAACTTTATTAGTAAATTTTTCAACTTCATCTTGTTTATTCAACAAATCCACATTTGTATTACAATAATTTTGGATGATAGTTTTGTAATTGTCTAAAGGGTGTCCGGAAATATAAAAACCCGCTACCTCTTTTTCGTAGCGCAGTTGCTGAAGTGGATTCCATGGTTCGCACTTGGGGAGTTGCGGCAGCGCATCCTCAAGCATATCCGGAGCATCGTCAAAGATGGACGTTTGTTGTTGTGCATCAGCGCTATGTTCACGGGAAGCCCAAAGCAGCAGTTTCTCTAAGAAAGTCATTTTCTCATCTTTTTCAATGTGAAAAAACTGCGCCCTATGCACACCGGGAAGTGAATCAAAAGCGCCGGCATAAATTAACGATTCCATATTTTTCTTGTTGCAATTCTTTGAGTTTACTCGTTTTACAAAATCAAAAATGGTTTCAAACTTACCGTTTTCTTCTCTTTCCTGAATAATTGAACCGATGGCAGCGCTTCCCACATTTTTCAATGCCGCCAATCCAAAACGAATATCACCCTGTTGATTTACAATAAATTCAACATCAGATTCATTAATATCTGGAGGCAAAATGTGGATACCTGTTTGCAAGCCATCTTCAATAAACTTCTTGACATTGTCCATTTTATCAAGGTTGTTGGTCAGGTTTGCCGCTAAAAACTCAGCCGGATAATGCGCTTTAAGATAGGCGGTTTGGTAGGCAATAAGGGCGTAGCAGGTGGCATGCGATTTGTTAAAAGCATATTTGGCAAACTCAAACCATTCTTTCCAAATGGTATTCAGAATATCTGTATCGTGTCCTTTTTGATCCGCGCCAAAAATGAACTCTTTTTCCATTTCTCCCATTACTGTCAAGTTCTTCTTTCCCATCGCTTTGCGAAGTGTGTCTGCCTGCCCTCCGGTAAATCCTGCCAACAGTTGTGAAAGCAACATTACTTGTTCTTGATAAATAGTAATACCGTAAGTATCACTCAAATACTTTTCCATTTCAGGGATTGCATATACAATTTTTTCTTTACCCTGTTTCCGATTAATAAACGAAGGAATCTTTTCCATAGGACCCGGGCGATAGAGGGCAACCATAGCAATCACATCTTCAAAACGCTCAGGCATAAGGTCTATTAAATATTTTCTCATTCCGGCGCTTTCCAATTGAAAAACACCTGTGGTGTCGCCACGACTTAAAAGTTGGAATGTTTTTTCATCATCCAATGGAATGGCATCAATATCAATATCCAAGTTGAAGCGTTTTTTAATATTTGCTAATGTACTGGTAATGATATTCAGTGTTTTTAGTCCTAAGAAGTCCATTTTCAGCAGTCCGGCATTTTCCACCCATTTCCCTTCAAATTGAGTTACGGGGATGGCGCTATTTTTCGAAGTACTTAATGGAATTTGAGAGATAAGATCTTCCTTACCAATAATTACAGCGCACGCATGCACTCCGGCTTGTCGTACCGTACCTTCCAATTCTTGAGCAAAGTGAAGAGTCTTTTTCACCAATTCATCATTAGAATCCAACTCTTTTCTCAATTCAGAAACATCTTTAAAAGCTTTCTCTAAAGTAATATCTACCGCTTCCGGCACCAATTTCGATAACCGGTCGCTTTCGGGCAAGGGTAAATTCAGCACACGAGCGCAATCTTTAATAGATGATTTTGCCGCCATAGTTCCGAATGTAACTATCTGTGCGACTTTTTCTTCTCCATATTTTTCAATCACATAGTTAATCACTTTTTCGCGTCCGGAATCATCAATGTCAATATCCATATCGGGTAACGAGATTCTGTCGGGATTAAGAAATCGTTCAAAGAGGAGATGATATTTGATGGGGTCAACATTAGTGATATTCAAGCAGTAGGCTAAAATAGAGCCGGCTGCAGAGCCACGTCCGGGTCCAAAGCGAATCCCCATCTTTCTTCCCGCACTTATAAAATCCCATACTATCAAAAAATAACCGGGGAAACCCATTTTTTTTACTGTTTCCAACTCAAACTGAATCCGTTCAATAATTTCATCGGTTAAAGCATTCCATCTTTGATTGGCGCCTTCAAAAACCAAATGTTCCAAATAATGATATTCATCTTTAAACCCTTCCGGAACAGAAAATTTTGGAAGCAAGGCATCCATTTTCAACGAAATGGATTCAATTTTGTCCACCAATTTTTGGGTATTTTCAATCGCATCCGGATAATCTGAAAAGAGTTCCGTCATCTCTTGGGTAGTTCTCAAATACTCCTGTCCGGTGTAAGCCATTCCCATATCGGTATCAGAATCTTGGAGGGCAGAATCAGCATCTTGAATTTTTTTTCCGGTATTTAAGCAGATTAACAAACGGTGGGCTTCATAATCCTTAGCCTCAACATAATGCACGTCATTGCTGGCAATATACGACACATGACAAACTTGAGAAAGCTGTTTTATAGCCTTATTTACTAACTGTTGCGCTGTATGACCGTTATTTTGCATCTCCATGTAGTAGTCGTTTCCAAAAATCTTCTTATATTTTTCCACCACTTTAATGGCATTCTCTAAATTCAAAAATTCGGGAGCTAATTTTGTATCTTCCAAAGAATTATCCGCCATAATAGTTTTTGCGAGTTCGCCGCCGAGACAGGCAGAGCAGGCGATAAGACCTTCGGAATACTTTTCCAACAACTCCATATCCACACGTGGAGTATAGTAGAAACCATCAATAAAAGAGTGTGTTACAATTCGGGATAGATTTCTGTAGCCTGTCCAATTTTTGCATAGAAGGAGCAAATGGCGTCCACCACGATCTTCTTTCTTACTTTTATCCTTGTCAAAGCGTGTTCGTTGCGCCACATACACTTCGCAACCGATGATTGCCTTAAATTTATCATCTTTTTTAGTGTGTTTTTTATTAAACTCTTCTACTTCGTCCACAAATTCAAACACGCCGTACATGTTTCCGTGGTCGGTAATTGCCATTGCGCGCTGTCCATCGTCGTATGCTTTCCGAATTAGTTTTTTTATTTTGGCAAGTCCGTCTAAAATGGAGTACTCTGTGTGTACGTGAAGGTGCGAGAAGTTGTTCATTATTATCTATAAGGTGGGATGTTGGATAAGTTCCTGAAATAACACAAGTAATTTATTTAAAACTTGTATATCACCGGCTTTTTTATGTCTGTCAATATCTTCTTCTACTTGTGGTTTTAAAATTAATGTGTACATAATTATAGTTTAAATAGTTCTTCAAGTTGTTCAATAGTATATATTTTTCCGGGAGTTTTGTCAGCAATTCTTCTCTCCAGCTCTTCAATATTTCTAGGGTCCTCAAAAAAAGGATCTTTGCTTGGGCTGGGATTTTCACATTTAGGCTTTCCAACCTTAAAATATTCTGAACTTTTTAATGTTCGTAGCATATTCTTTACGAAAGCATTATTTTCAGTATAAGAAAGTGTTATAGTTGTCATATTTAATTTATTTTTTGACTGCAAATATGGGATTTTTTTTGGTTTTTCGGCATTTTGTCATCTTCTACTAATTCTTTGTTTTCACTTCCCCATTTACAAGTTTTTACAAGAGATTCTATTGTATCAGGTTTTTCAGCAACGGGTTCAATGGATTTGTATTTTAAGCGAGTTTTCCACAAAGCATTAAAAATGTGTGTACCGGCGCCATTACCCCTATTACCACATTCAACACAAATATTTTCGGCTTCAAACATTGTACCGGACAATGGGCTCCCACCAAAAAAATATACAACCGATTTACCCTTGCATTTTTTACAAGTTGTACTGAAAACAGGTTCATTCTCCCAAATTTGCAACAACTCGCCCAAAGTAATTTTTGTTCTTTTGTCATAAATATATGACATACGATAAAAATTTTCAGGCGCTACAATGCTGTAATAGTTCGGGTTTGAAAGTATCATTTTCTGATTTTCTTCTTTTACAAACAAAGTAATATTTGGATAAAACAAGTTAAATTGTTCTGTCCTAATTCTTTTGGCTTCTGCTTCAATATCTTTTTTTAACCAATACTCAAAACAAGATTTGCCAACATTATAGCAATTTTCAGCAATACTATAAATTTTGGGATCCATCATCTCAAAATGATTGTCTTCAATAAGCGATTTGTAAATTTTACCTTTGTATTTATTTTGCAAATCTGTAATTTGCAGAAATTCACCATCATTACCAACTATTCTGATAATATAATCTTGTTGTTGTTCTGTATTTTTCATTGTTTTATATCAATTATTATTTTCAAATATTTCTTGCGGCAGATTTTGATAATCAATGCACACTTCGGTGTCAAGCCAATTAATTTTCAGAATATCTTCCCATGCCAAATTCAAATGGGAATACAAAACATGAAAAGCATAATGGATAAAATCGTCTTTGAAATATTCGGAAGCCGAACCTATCGTCTGGTTCCAGTTAAGCATCTCTTTATCCTCAAAATAATTTATCGTGGCAATTGTTTCCGCTTCCTTGCGCATAAGATCATTTAAGACAGAATAAATTCCGTGCGAAGGTTCTGTCCATTCACCATCTTCGTCAAGCAGAAAGATTTGCAGATTGATTTTCATATCAATATTATAATCCGTCAAAAACTTATCATTGGCATTTATTCTCTCATCAAGTTCCTTTTTTCGGGCATCATATTCTTCATAAAGCAACTTTTCACAATCAAAAATCTTTTGATTTAATTTCAGAATTCTTTCCCGCGCTTCATCCGTCCAGATAAATTTTTCATTCAGGCATCTTTTCCTTTCGCGCAACAAAACGTTTAATCTTTGCCTTTCGCGCAGCAAGGCGCCTATTTTAAATTCTTCACGATAATCAATTTCCATCATTTTTTCCTGTTAATTTTCATTTATAAAATTATTAATCATCTGCCATGTGATTTTTCAATCAATCTTACAATACCATTGTTATCTACGTAATGATGTTCGTAATGTCTATCTAACCATCTAAAACGAAAGTTAGAAAATAATTCATCTTTCATTACATACTTATGTTTTCTTAAACGGTCACTATGTTTTATTTTTTCAGACCACTCTCTATACATATTAGCGAATGCTTTATTGAGGTATTTTTTTAATATGAACCTTGCTAAACATCGTGGGTTTCGTTCAGGAGTTTGATTACGTTTACGCCTTTTATATTTTCTCCCATAGTTGGCATTATCAATCTCTGAATAATATGCTGTTTTGTTTGCCTTTAAAGGAAGAGTTTCCAAATATTCAATGTGTTGTTCTTTATATATCATAACCTTTTGAAATTTTTTAAAACCGTTTTATTTCTATTATTTTATATTCATTTTCTTCTACTATATAATACGAAAAACTCCCCTCTCAACTTTTTGTTTAGAATTTATTGTAATACAATACATTACGATAATTTGACTGATTTTGTCTTTTTGAAAAAAGGTCATTTTTGGAAGGATTTTTCACTTTTTCGCAATTTTTCAACATTTATTAAAAGTATTTTTTTATACTTCAAACCATTCATTATCCGCATGCACTTCTACTTGTCCGGTAAACCCTTTTTTCCATTCCAACGATTTAAAAGCCTCTGGAAATGCGGTATGAACAGGCACGAGCCGTTTAGGGTTCAATTGAGCAACAAATTCAATTATTGTCGCCCTGTCCGCATGTCCGCTGGCATGAATATCTTTTGCAATTTTTGTATTGGTGGCAGCAATTTCGGCTATTACTTGTGCTGTTTTTTCCTGTTTTTTATATCCGTTCCACAATGACCAAATATACACAGCATCTTTATTAAACAATCTCCCGGTAAGCAGTGCGCGGGTTATTGGATAAGTCAAAAAAACAACATATTTTTCAGGATTTTTTTTAATTGTTTCCAACCCGATTTCGTGAGGCCTTTCCGGAGTAGAAGTAAATTTCTTCACATCTTTAAAATTACGAAAGTTGGGCAGATTTTTATTGCCAATTTGCATAACAATATACCCAACTTGCCATGGCAATACCAATTCTCGTTTTGCACGTTTTGCGGCTCTGTAAATCGTTACCAATCTGTCCATATTTTGACAGGAAGATTGAACAACTGCCAGCCCTTTCGTATTTTCAAATTCATTTTGAAACTCTTTTTCCAAAGCAGCTTCGGAAACAAACGATTTTTGGGACGAAACTTCTGTCATCTCCATATTATCGTCAATCTCTGTGGTTTCAGATTTTAAGGGGTAAATATTAGTTCCTTCCATCAACATTACATCAATATTTTTGGGAGGATCTTTCATCATCGCTTTTACTAATTTAGCCTTACGTCCATGGCAACGAAAATCTCCGGTATAAAACACACTTTTTCCATCTGCCTCAATCAAAAACATATAGGAATCGTAAGCGGAATGGTCGGTCAGAAATGGGGTAATACGGAATGTGTCAGCTATCGTGAACGGTTTTTTATTTTCTATTGGGATTGTGTCGCCCAATTTCACTTTATTTGGAGTATATGAGTTTGCAGCTTCGATAATTGCAGCGGCGCCACGCCCGATATAGATGGGGATTTTTTTCTCCAAAAAACCGGCAAGCATATAATGGTCGCCATGTGGGTGACTTATCAGCAGGGCTTCCAAACCCGCATATTCAATTTCGGGCATAAATTCCTGTGATGGCTCGATAAAATCTTCTGCTAACGGCATACCAATATCTATCATTATTTTTTTGCCGTTGTTGGCGGCAATTTCAATGCATGTTCCGCCTATTTGGTTGGCGCCGCGATGGATGGTGATTTTCATAGGTTTATAAAGGTTTTTGTTTCCATAAATTTTCAAGAACAACCTTCTTTATTTCTCCTTTCCTATAAACGGTATATCCTTCATAAAACTCATTCTTTACAACTTGTTTATTTAAACGACCAGCTCGTTGATCGGTGTCAAAACCAAATATCAATAAAGTTACTTTGTCTTCTACTTTAACAGGCAAAGGCAAAGATTTATTAAACATAGTATGTACTATTTTTATGTACTCTGTGTATGCGTTGAGAATATCAGTTTTCTTATCGGCAATTTGATCTTCATATCTATTAATTTGACTGATTACTTGAGGTGCTTTTTTATCAGACCGTATTTCATCATTGGAATAATGTTTTGCCTCAACAAATTTGAGTGTTTGGGTACTGGTATCAAATAACAAAATATCAATAATATCCAGTTTATTGCCAACTGTCATTGCTTCAAATGCAATTTCAATATCTAAAACAACAATTTCATTTTTAGGATAGGACAGATATGAATGTTTATTATATATCTCCGAAACTCCTAATGCTTCTACGCCAGAATAAAGTCCACAGTTTTCTTTGATTCGATCATAATTTTCACTAAAATCAGAGATCAGGTCATAATCTTTATTTTTTAATTTTGTTTCAGTTAAATAATCTTTGTCCGTTTCACTAATAACAGAAGCATACTTAACATGTGTGCTGAACCCATTTTTATCAAACTTAAACAATCTTCCACCGTTGTGATAGAATCCAATCTCATCTTTTCTTATAGCGAAAAACACAACTCCGTTTTCGCAATCGGCTTTTAAATGATTAATCCATAAAGGATTTCTTTGCAATTCGGTAATAACCGATTTTTCTAAATTTCTTTTAAACATGATTTTAGCTTTTTGGTTAATAATATTTTGATTTAATAATGTTTATTTTAACGTAGTTTCTTTATTTATAGTTTTTTAATATTTCTTTTTTATTATATTTTGTCACTTGTGTTGCGTATAATCTACTTGAATAACAGCAATATAGAATCGCGTTTTTTGAAATTCTGGTAATCATATTTATTAAACAGTTGATTTATAGGCGTTTTGTCCAGTAACGATTTGCCTAAAATCTGTAGAATTTCGTAAATTGTTCGCTCTGTTTTCAAGGAAATAATCTATTTATTTGCTCTATAAAAACCTCATTCTCACCTAATTTCGTAAACAAAACAACCTCAGTAGGAAATGATGCCCCTTTCGCCCCTCAACCTCATTCACCTCATTTTCAGTTCATTCTCTCTACACACATTTTGTGTTTACAACATTACATCGAAAACCAATAATTTTGGAGCAGTTTCGCAATAGGATTGAAAAATATATCACAGAAATCAACAAGCGATTCATCCAAAAGACATTGAAAATGAGGTGAATGAGGTTGGGATTTGTGAGGGTGACTCATTTTTCTACTGAGGTTGTTAAGTTTATTGAATTAGGTGAAAATGAGGTTTTTATGCCTTACTTAAGCAGACCGTTTTTTTACTCTTCAAATCGGTGGAATCGAAAAACCGCTATAATAATCTGATATCCAATAATTTCAAAGAACTTAATTTATAAACAACGCAACACTACTGATACTTTGTTATAAATTTTAGCAAAAATAGTTTTTACTATGTCAAATTATGTCGTAGAATATTTTTTTTCAAAATAATACCCGTTTCGGCGGAAGCGGATCATCTTCTTCGGGAAAAAAATCAGCATTAGTTGGATAATCCTCCCAAAGATCTTCAATCCGTTCATAAATTTCTCCTTCTTCATCTTCCATTTCGCGAAGATTTTCAACAACATTTTGAGGTGCGCCGGAACGAATAGCATAATCAAGCAATTCTTCTCGCGTGGCAGGCCACGGGGCATCCTCCAATTTCGAAGCAAGTTCAAGTGTCCAATACATAATTTCTAAAATTTAATTATCACTCCTATATAATACGAAAAACTCCCCTCTCATAAAGGAATTTAGTGAAGATTTAACGTTTATTAACATTTCAAAACGTTGGTTTTTGCAATTAATTATTTCTGTATCAATATTTTGCACAAAAAATCAAAAAGGTGTTTTAAGCACACAGATGACGCAGATTTAACAGATTATCGCGGATTTTTTTATTTCATCAAATTTCCTACCGCATACAGCGGATAAACCTTAATTTTGTCGTATTGCGCAAAATTTTCCAACGAAGTGCGGATACCGTACTCTGATTGTTTTTCTTTGAGGAATAGATGCAGGCTTTGCATTTTTCCGCTGGCTCCGGATTTGACTTCTATGGGGATAATCTTTTCGCCTTGCTGAATTACATAATCCACTTCGGCGGTACTTTTGGGAGATTCTCGATGCCAATAATAAAGTTGCTCCTGATCATAAGTAGGTGCGGATTTTAAGAGTTCCAAACCCACCATTTGTTCGGCAATATATCCTTTATTAACCGCCGAAAAACGATTGCTGAAAAGAATATCCGAAAGATTTAATCCTAACAATCTTTGAAAAATACCGGTGTCTAACAACATGAATTTTTGTTTTTTATAATTTATTTGTGCACCCAAAGGGATACCATTAGCCGAGGCATGAACCACGGAGATTACTAACCCTGCTTTTTGTAATAGTTCTATGCTCTCCTTAATTTGCCGAAGATTATATTGTTCCACCTTGGAATAATTAAATTTTTTGCCGGCTTGGTCAACCACAGCTTTAAATGCTGTAGAAATTCTTAATTCCGGTACTCGTTGACTGTATTTTGAAAAGTCTGATTTTAATGAGTTTATCAAATTACTCAATTCTTTTTGCGCTGCAAGCGTATCCCTGTTTTGCACATATTTGGATACCACAGCCGGCATTCCTCCTAAAATCAGAAACTTTTTCAATAACGCCATACAACTTTCATGAAAAGCATTAAAAAGCGGCTTCTCCGGTGAAGATTTACATACCTCCTTCCACAAAAGTTCCTCGCCACAGGCTGTCATAAACTCCTGAAACGAAAATGGATACATATATATGGATTCAATGCGTCCTACTCCAAATGAAGGTAATTTTTCTAATGCAAATTCGAGTAATGAACCAGCTGCAATAACATGCAATTCAGGGTAATCTTCATAGAAAAATCGTAGAGCAGAAATAGCCCTTGGGCAGGCTTGTATCTCGTCAAAAAAAAGCAGAGTCTTATTAGGAATAATTGGTTTATTGAAATGTACAGAGAGTTTTGTGCAAATTTCCTGAGGTATTAAATCGAAATCGAAAAAAGTATGCGTTATTGTATCTCGCTCAAAATTAATTTCTACAAAATACTCAAAATTTTCCGCCAATTTTCTGACGGAAGATGATTTACCTACTTGTCTCGCTCCTCGAAGCAAAAGAGGTTTATGATCTTTCTCCTTACTCCAATTTAATAACTCATTGTCTATCTTTCTGTTTATATACATAAATATTTTTTTCGGGGCAAGTTGAAATTTAACTTGCATTTTTTTCGGGGCAAGTTTGAGCTCTATTTGCGTTTTTTTCGGGGCAAAAATATACTTTTTTTTCTAATAAACAAAATTTAAAAAAATGTATAAGAAAATTTTCAAATTTCCAATAAAACAGGTTTAATAACCATACGGGATCTATCTTTGAATCACAATTTTAGTAGAAATGGATGTGTCGTTACTAGTTAAACGAGCGGTATAAATGCCGTTTGCTACATTAAGCGTAATTTGCTCTTGCGGTTTTCCTTGCCATACTATGTGTCCATACATATCGAAAATAGTTACTTCATTGATGGGAAGATTTTTTTCATTCACAATATGAACAATATTGGCGTTGCTATAGATGCTAATTTCATTAATAGTTTGCTCATTAACTGATGATTTAGGAATAAGAAATACCTCAATTGTGTGATTCGCCATAATATTTTCAAAAGTATGGCAACCACATTGCGCTGCTCCTGTGTTTTCTACACCGTCAATCAACACTTTCTCAATTTCATATTCAACAATAGGTGGAAATGAGAATGTAATATTTGTTCCGCAATTATATGTACCTCCTCCAGTATTTTGGATTGTTCCGTTTAGATAAAGAATCAGATTAATTTCATATTGAATTAGAGAAGTAACAACTTCAATTACAGGCAGCGGAGCGGTTACGTGAACAAACTCGTAAGAGGCAATAGATCCAAAATGTTCCCCGTCAATAATTACATCAGTAATATGGAAACAGTCATTGGTTGTAGTAAAATAGGCGGTACCGTTTTCGCCGTAAGGGATTGGATCAGGAACTAATGTAATAGCCGCCCCTTCTCCCACAATGTTGTCGGGATTTAAACTGAAATCCGGAAACAGTGATTCTCCACAAATATGAAGCATCATATTACTCCGATTTGAGAAAAGACCGGATGCTTCAACCGGATTTGCCGGATTTATAGGACCAACATCACTTCTTCTAAAGTGCAATGTTTTATTGGTTGCATCGGTATGCATTCTAAAAGTAAGCCCGGTAGATGGCGTATTAGAGTCGTCATTATTAAGGATTGCGACTACGATATTACCTCCGGAGTATTCAAAAGGGGTCTGAAAATGTATCGTTGTCCATTCATTTGCATTGTTAAACAAAACTTCTCCTTGAAATACTTGTTGCAATTGAGAAAACGGCACCCAGTCTATGAGGCTTTCAAAAGATGTTTTATTGGTAATGCTCAGATATACTGTTAGTACCCTATTTGTCGGCATATTATACACATATTGGAAAGATATTTCAGTGATCTTCACATCATCGCCCATAAGTTCTATTTCGGAGGCTTCATATATTTGTTGTGTATATGAATAAAGGTAAAAAGTATTAAAAGGGATCTCATAAGTAGTGGCAGCGCCATCTCCAATAATAATATCGCCGCAAGGTACAGGTAGTTTGAAAAACGCTTGAATAGTGTGGTTTTCCATAACATTTTCAAATGTATAATAGCCATTTTGAACAGCTTCTGTATTTTCAAAACCATCAACCAACACTTTGTCAAGTATAAATCCATCAATAGGAGTGAATGTGAATGTTTGATTTTCACTACAAATTACGGAAACGGTTCCGGAAGGATCAATTGTACCATTTTCGCCGGAAACGGCAGATATTTCATATTGATAAATACTTGTAACAACCTCAATTATAGGAAGTGGAGCAATTACATTCACAAACTCATAAGAGGCAATAGCACCATAATGTTCGTCATCAATAATTACATCGGTAATAGAGTAACACTCATTTGTTGTGGTGAAATAGGCGGTACCGTTTTCGCCATAAGGGATTGGGTCAGGTTCTAAGGTAATTGTCGCTCCTTCGCCCACAATATTGTCAGGGTTTAAACTAAATTCCGAAGGTGGTAATTCATCACAATAGTTAAAAATTATATTATTGCGCCCTGAATGAATTGCTGTTGCCTCAGTCAGGTTTTCAGGGTCTATAGGAGTAGAACCATCTACTCTATAATGCAGTGTTTTACTAGTAGCAGTATGGTAGTTAAATTTACCATTATTTACCCCACATGTAGGGTAGGAGCCTGAGTTGTTAAGCACAGCAACTACCAAATTTCCTCCTGTGTAGATATAGGGTTGGTCAAGTTGGATAGTGATCCAATGATCACTATCCTGAAAAGTAAAACTACCTGAATATACTTGAATGAGTTCAGATATTGGCACCCAATCTGATGTGTTGGAAAAATTAGTTTTATTAGTATTCCCTATGTAAATAGATTGATTGGGTTTAATATAGT
>JAITUN010000053.1 GCA_031286285.1 Bacteroidales bacterium
CAGGGAAAACACTTTATTAACCGTAGGTTTCAACCTACGGAACGAGGCGAGACGCCTACGGAACGAAGCAAGACGCTTCGCCCAACAGGAGATAGCCGTAGGTTTCAACCTACGGGGTAGTGAATACCGGAGAAGCCGATAGCCGTTAAGTGGAGGCAAAAAGTAAAATTTAAAAAAAGAGATATGAAAGAGGACCCAAATGTAAACACCACAAATGATGAAAACATTTTTAACATTGGAAAAGGTAATATAAAGATATTAGAGGACAAAAACTCTTTAATTGTATTTTCTAAGGGCAATAAAAAGACATTCCTACCTTTGTCTCAGGAAGTTATTGTTTGTGGAAAAACCAAAATTTATTCTATTGAGATAAATGCAAATGTAACTGTAGTTTTGAAAGATGTGACAATAGATTCCAGTTCTTATTTTTCCGATCGCTTATCTGCAATTGAAATTGGTGCATTAGCTCGAAAAGTTAGAATCATACTGGAAGGAACATCTACAATACAATCAGGAAAAAAGCCTGCAATACACATAACGGATGGGATATTAACCTTTGAGTCAAAAACCTCTTCAGATAGTTTATCTATTAGTAGCTTTTATAATGGAATTGGAGGAAAAAGCAATATAAAATATCGTGAAGCTTGGGGTCGAAATGGAGGATCACACTGGGGTGAAGATATGAATGCAACCATTATAATTAACGGTGGACAAATTCAAATAAAAACGAATGAAGGTGTTAGTATCGGAGGAGGAACAGGAGTAGGCGCTGAAGGTAGTGATGGAGATGAACATCGTGGTCCGGCGGATGGAGGAGACGGTCATGGTGGTCATTCAGGAGAAGTAATTATTAATCATGGTTCAATCTATCTTAGCCAAGGATTAGGCGGCGGTTTTGGCATAGGTGGCGAAGGTGGAATATGGTGGGCTGGAATGAATGGTGATACTGGTACAGGATATTCGGGCATTCCCGGAAAAAATATTATTAATGGCGGTAGCGTGAGATCCACAATAAAAGGAAAGCCAACCAACGCTGCAGGCAAAGAACTTTTTCTAAAAGAAATTAATATCGGTGTTCCAAATAAACTTATTACCGCAAGCGATTTACAGGATATTGTTTGTGATTCCGAAAACACTCCTCCTGTTAATGGCTATGGAATCAAAGATATAGTAAGCGATGATGAAGGGAAGGTTTATCTGTGGTTGCCGGAACCGGCTAACAAAAATGTTGCACAAACCAATCAAACCATTACTGTTAATGAGGCTAAATTTGAAATGGTGTATGTACAAGGCGGCACCTTCACCATGGGCTGCGGAAGCGATGATTGCTGTGATGACGAAAAACCTGCCCACCAAGTAACCGTAAGCAGTTTCCAAATTGGAAAATACCCTGTAACTCAGGCGCAGTGGAAAGCGGTAATGGGTTCCTACCCTCCCGATCTCTTCAATACCGGCTGTGATGAATGCCCTGTGGACAACGTAAGTTGGAACGATGTACAGGAATTTATTCGCAAGTTAAACGAATTAACAGGCAAGAGATACCGTTTGCCCACCGAAGCAGAATGGGAATATGCCGCACGCGGAGGCAACCAAAGCCGGGGCTATAAATACAGCGGCAGTAACAACATAGATAAAGTGGCATGGTATAATTATAAAAACAGCATACGTGGTAGCGATGGTACCACCCACCCCGTAGGAAAGAAAAAAGCGAATGAGTTGGGAATATTCGACATGAGCGGCAATGTTTTGGAGTGGTGTGGTGATTGGTATGGCGACAATTATACCAGGGATTCACAAACGAATCCTAAAGGACCTAATTCGGGCTCGTGCCGTGTTTTGCGCGGAGGCGGTTGGTACTACGACGCGGAGTACTGCCGCGTATCGTATCGCTACGGCAGCGCGCCCGTCGCCCGCTACAACCACTACGGCTTCCGCCTTGTCTTAGTTCCATAAGAATGTCTGAACTGTGATTTATGTGATTAGTATGATTAATATGATTTATAATTAGATACAAATGAGATTAATACCACCTTTCCCGCAGGGAAAACACTGTATTAACCGTGGGTTTCAACCTACGGGAGGAGGCGAGACGCTTCGCCCAACAGAAGATAGCCGTAGGTTTCAACCTACGGGGTAGTGAATACCGGAGAAGCCGATAGCCGTTAAGTGGAGGCAAAATAAAAAAACAAAACAAAATGACAAAACCAAATTTTTTTGTGGCATTAATTGCCATTATGTTTGCAACTCAAATCAGTGTTGCACAAACCAATCAAACCATTACTGTTAATGGGGCTAAATTTGAAATGGTGTATGTACAAGGCGGTATCTTTAACATGGGCTGCACCAGCGAGCAAGGTAGTGATTGTTGGGATAATGAAAAACCTGCCCACCAAGTAACCGTAGGTAGTTTTTACATAGGTAAATACGAGGTAACTCAAGCGCTGTGGTGGGCGGTAATGGGCAATAACCCATCCTATTTTAAGGGTGATAATTTGCCGGTAGAGAAAGTAAGTTGGGATGATGTACAACAATTTATCAGAAAACTCAACGAGATGACAGGCAAGAGATTTCGTTTGCCTACCGAAGCAGAATGGGAATACGCTGCACGGGGTGGAAATAAAAGCCAAGGATACAAGTACAGCGGAAGCAATTCTTTATATAATGTAGCCTGGTACGATGATAATAGTGGAGAAAAAACACATCCGGTAGGTACAAAAAATCCCAATGAATTGGGAATTTACGACATGAGCGGAAATGTTTGGGAATGGTGTGGTGATTGGTATGGTGAAAACTATTACAGTAGTAGTCCGGCAAGCAATCCTACCGGTCCGAGTTATGGCTCGGCCCGTGTTTTGCGCGGAGACAGTTGGGGCGCCAGCGCGGAGCACTGCCGCGTGTCGCGTCGCCACAGCAACGCGCCCGACGACCGCGCCGACGACTACGGCTTCCGGCTCCTTTTAGTTCCATAAAAATGAGTAGTGAGTAGTGAGTAATGAGTAATGAGTAGTGAGTAGTGAGTAGTGAGGAACGAGGCGAGACGCCTATGGGACGAAGCAAGACGCTTCGCCCAACAGAAGATAGCCGTAGGTTTCAACCTACGGGGTAATGAATACCGGAGTAGCCGATAGCCGTTAAGTGGAGGCAAAATTTTTTAAAAAAAGAAAAAATGTCAAAAGGAACAGATGAATATCTTAAAGGCATGTATGATGCGTTTAAATGGTCAGAATTTCACGATGGACTAAGAAACTTACTAAAAGAAGGTCAGTATGATGCCTATCGTGTTATTGATGATGAAGTTTTATATGTTGCAATGGTGGAAAAAAACAACAAGTATGGAATTATTAAGTATTATTCCAGAGGATGTTTTCATACAATCCTCCCTGCCATTTATGATGAAATAATAGTTGATTGGACCAAATTTGCTGCAAAACTGAATAATAAGTGGGGGTTATTTGATAGCAATGGAGAACAACTTAAACCATTTGAATATGATACCGACCAAGAAGCATTAGAAGCGCAATTAAACAAGAAAATTAACTGAATATCAGAGATATGACCACCAAAATCGTCCTCACCGGCGGGCCCTGCGCCGGAAAAACCACCGCCTTGTCGCGTATCATCGAAAAGTTTAGCGACAAAGGCTACTTGGTCTTAACAGTCCCCGAAGCGGCAACCCTTTTCAACCAAGCAGGCGTAAACTTCCTTACCGATGACAAACGCTTGTTTCATGCAGCCGAAAAGTCGCTGCTTGAGTTTCAAATGGCAATGGAAGACTACTTTCTGCAAATTGCGGAAGCGGCAGAGCGCCCCGCGCTCATCATCTGCGACCGAGGTGTGATGGATGTCGCCGCCTATTTGTCTGCCGAAGCGTGGCAGGCATTGTTAGACGAATTAGGAATGTCGGCAGTGCAGGCACGCGACAAACGCTACGATGCCGTGTTGCACCTCACTACCGCTGCCAAAGGCGCCGAGCAGTTCTACACTACCGCCAACAACAGCAGTCGAACCGAAAATATAGAACTTGCCCGAACATTAGATGACAAATTAATTGCCGCATGGACAGGACATCCTCACCTGAGAATTGTGGACAACTCTGTAGGTTTTGAAGGAAAACTTAACCGCGTTTTGGCAGAAATATCCGCCGTGTTGGGCATTCCGGAACCCATTGAAACAGAACGGAAATATGTGGTAGAACTCGTAGGAGATTTACCCGACGGAAGTGTTGAAACAGAGATTTTTCAAACCTACCTGCAATCCGACAACGGCGAAGAATTGCGACTGCGAAAACGAGGGCAAAACGGACATTTCATCTATTTTCTCACCCGCAAACGCACATTGCACGGCAACAGCCGCATGGAATGTGAACGGCAAATCACCCCATCGGAATATGTGCAACACTTAGCTCAAGCCGACCCCAACCGCACCACCATTCACAAAAAGCGTACTTGTTTTGTATATGAAAATCGTTACTTCGAGTTGGATACTTTCGTGAACCCCGCACTCCCTTTTTCGCTTTTGGAAATTGAAGATGCCGAACGGCACGAGGATATTCAATTTCCGCCTTTCATCAAAATTGTGGAGGATGTGACGGATAATAAAGAGTTTTATAATAGTAATTTAGCAAACCGTAAAAATAATAAATCATGAAAATTACATCTGAAAACGCCTTAGTAGTCTTTGGGACAATATTTGCAATAATGATTGTTTTTGCAGTGATTGCAACTTTATTTAAAACCTTATTTGCTGCTGCTAACAAAAATAAAGAAACCAGTGAAGTAAAAGATGTTGCCGGTAGTACTCAATCAATAGACACAGACAATATGTCGAATCCTTTTTCTTTTGTAATAACGAAAGCAAAAGAAACAATGGAAAAAGATGCAGAACAACATCTTAATCAAGGCGATAGAGAAAATGATCCCGACAGAAAAATTGCAGCTTATGAAATGGCTATCAAACTACAACCTGACTTGATAGAAGCCTATATAAATATGGGATTGACTTATGATAATATGAAGAATGACTTTGTCAGGGCGCTTCAATGTTATGAGAAGGCGCTTTCCATCAAACCTAATTCAAACGATGCTCATTTCAATATGGGATGCACTTATGCTCGAATGAAAGAGTTTGACAAAGCAATAGCGTGTTATGAAAATGCTATCAAGTATAACCCACATGATTTTGAAGCATATTGGTATATGGGTTGTTGTTATAGAGATAAAGGCGACGAAGAAAATCAAATTAAATGGGTGAAGACAGCAGCTGAATTGGGAGACGAAAAAGCACAGTCATGGCTTTTGGATAAAGGATTTATTAAAGTGAGTGTTAAAAAACCTGAAAACGACCCAAGAAAATTTGAAAGGGAACTTATATTAAGTCAATTAAAAGCAGCAGAAGAAAGAGCAAAACTCTGCGGTCATGATTGGGTAATGTCACATCAAGACGGACGTCTTTATTGCAGTAAGTGTGGCGAAGATGGAGGAAGTCCATGGGATTGTTAAAATAGAAACAGATGTGATTAGCAAACCGGAGTAGCCGCCAGCCGTTAAGTGGAGGCAAAAGTAAAAATAAGTAATTATGAATTTGTTTAAAAAAATGTTTGGAGATAAATCATTAACGTTAGCCGAAAAAGAAAAAGCAATAAAATATTACGAACAAGGTGTGAATGAAAAAAATATTGATTTGGCTATAAATTTATTTCAAAAGGCTATAGATTTAAATCCAAAATATGCTGTTGCATATCTTAAGATTGCAAAAGCTTATTATACAAAAGGAAATTTTGAAAAAGTAGAATTCGAGGTAAAACGTAAATATTTTACAAAATCGCTTGAGGCTGCACAAGATGCACTAAACATAGAATGTTGCCAAGATGATGATTATCAATTAACAGCACATTTGCTTATTCAGGCAAATGCTTTTTTCTTAGGTGATTTCGAAACCTCACTAAAAGCATACGGTAATGCTATCAATATAGATAGAAATTCGCGTGATGCGATACTTATGTTTGTTAATGTTTGGACACGGATTGAAGCAGCGGCCAATGATATGTTTGAAAAAAGAGTAAAAGAATATTATATCTCTTTTCCATCTGAAGTTATATTGACAATACAGCAAGTAATAAATATGTTGATTAAAATAACAGATATGTATGATGCTTATTCTGTTAGTTCAAAAATAGAAGATTTGCTAAATAAACTTATTACATTGGTTGATTATACAAATAAGCTTGATATTGCCAGAGCATATAATAATCTTGGTATAAATAAAATATTACAAACAAAAGACTACGAGCAGGCAATAACTTCTTTTAAAAAAGCTGTCAGCATTATGCCTGATTTCGTTGTGGCATATTTTAATTTAGGAAATGCGTATATTGATATTAAAGACTATAAACAGGCAATTGCTTCTTATAAAAATGTTACCAACATTGATCCCGAAGATGCTGGTGCATATTATAATCTTGGCAATGCTTATGATGATTTAAACGACTTTGAGCAAGCAATAGCTTCTTTTCAAAAGGCTATCAGTATTAAATCTGATTATGCTAAGGCGTATCATAATCTTGGCAGAGTATATCATAAACAAAAAAAAATTGAGCAGGCAATAGAAAATTACAAAATAGCCGCCAGATTAGGAGATGAAAATACGCAAAATTATTTAAAAAGCAATGATATAATATGGTAAATAAAGAGTTTTATAATAGTAATTTTACACGAATTGTCTGATTTAAATTTTAAACATGATAACTATATTCCTCCTCCTCTTCGCCCTCAACCTCGCCCATTTTCTCGGCGATTTCACCCCACTAAACAAGTGGTTTATTTCTGCCAAACAGTATGGAAAACCAGTATGGTTAGTGGCATGTCATGGCGCACTAAACGGGGCATTATACGGCATTACGGTTGGGTTGTTTATTTTGAGTTTAAAGTATTTATTCTTTGCGCCCTTTGCGGTAAACCTTTGCACCTTTGCGGTTAAAAAACTTCTTGAACATCCATTAAAAATGATATTAATCGTTTTCACCATCGAAACTGTTACCCATACTCTGATAGATATTTTGAAAGGGCGGATCAATCGCAGATTTCCGGTTGTGCAAAATTCGGAAAAATCGACACATTGGGTTGTCATGGGCGCAGACCAATTTCTGCATCAGGTAGTTTTGATTGGGATTCTGTTTTTGTCTATTAAATTATAAAAGGCTTAATATAGAAAACAAAATAGAAAAATTGCAAGTTGATTAATTGAACAACAATTGTATAAATAAATTAAAATCTGATCATTATGAAAAAAATTATTTACGTTGATATGGACAATGTACTTGTTGACTTTCAATCCGGCATTGATTGTTTAAGTGAAGAAACGAAAAAAGAGTATGAGGGACGTTTAGATGAAGTTCCTAATATTTTTTCTTTTATGAAACCTGTTGAAGGTGCAGTTGAAGCAGTAGAACTATTGTCGTCGGTATATGATATGTATATCCTTTCTACTGCTCCATGGAAAAATCCATCAGCATGGACACATAAAGCAGAATGGGTACAAAATTATTTTGGCGCTGAAAAATACAATGTGTTTTACAAACGATTAATTATTTCACATCATAAAAACCTCAATAGAGGTGATTATTTGATTGATGACCGCACAAAAAATGGTGCAGCAGGATTTGAAGGCGAGTTAATACAATTTGGAACGGAAAAATTCCCAAATTGGGAAGCGGTTACAGAATATTTAACCGGCTGGAATATACTGACAAAATATGAATTTTGGTATTCAGACGCAGAGAGAAAGAGCTCAAAACGCGGTAATGATAGGCTTTCAAGTCGAGAATTTGAAATAATAATTAACCCTGACAAAGATTCTTTATATATTCGTTTGACTGAGTTTTTGAAATCTATTGAAAGTTGGTACACATTAAGTACATCTACTTCTGTTTTAAAATCACTTTTTAATGTAAAACAAGACAGGGAGTTGTTATTAATAATAAAAGAAATTTTTAGAAATATTGATGGTTATCAAAACTTCGAACTTATGTTATATGACAATAGAATAAATGTCACTACTAATGCTGGTGGATATTAAAATTTCACACACACATTTTATAGACAATGATTTATAATTAGATACAAATGAGATTAATACTACCTTTCCCGCAGGGAAAACACTTTATTAACCGTGGGTTTCAACCTACGGGAAGAGGTGAGGGGTGAGTAATGAGTAATGAGTAATGAGTAGTGAGTAGTGAACACCGGAGTAGCCGCCAGCCGTTAAGTGGAGGCAAAATAAAAAAAGTTGCGCCCGACACAAATTAGGGATTGGTAAATGAAAAAAGTAAACAGGTTCAAAAAAACATTAATTTTCAGTTTTACAACTCTTGCACTTATTGTTTTTGCTGCTTGCGTGGAGAAACCAACTAAACAATTTGAAAGCAACAACAATACATTAAGAGAGACACTAATCCGAGATTTTGATGGAGACGGAGGAATGGATACGGTTTTTGTATATGATGAAGGAAATCGGGCAGGTTCTTATGTAGTGTGCAAATTATCATCACTTGGTTTCAAATCAATAACAAGTAAAAATATTTCAGACTTAGAATATATATCTTCCATCAGAAACGGGTTTTGTCTCCAAATAATTTATGATGCAGAAACATTCGGAGATTTTGATTACACTTATAATTCTGAAGAGAAAAATATGCAATTAACTGACGTTTCAATTTGGGTTGGTTGTTCAGGAGTCATTCGCGAATCAGACTTCCATTTTAGAGATGGAAAATGGATGGGATGGAATTCAAGGAGTAGTAATATCAGTCCAAACCCTGTGGAATTTGAAACAGAAGCCATATTTTTAGATTCAGATTTTGGTTTTAATAAAGATTATTAACTCGTGATAAATTTAGAAAACTAAAAATAAAAAAAAGATATGAAAGATAATAAAAAAAAACAGTATAATACTGCACAAAAAAAACGATACAAAGTTGTCTTGTTTTTGTTATTGTGTTTGATAATAATCGGCTGTGCTATAGGTTTATTTATGTTTGGCAAAAACAAGCAAAGCGAAGAGAGCCAAAACAATCTAACCATTACGGTTATGGTTAATAATTGTTTATGGGAAATGGTGTATGTACAGGGCGGCACTTTCACCATGGGCGGCGCCAGCGAGAAAGGAAGCGATGCAAATCCTGCCCATTCTGTAACCATAAACAGTTTTTACATAGGCAAATACACGGTAGATCAAGAGATGTGGAAAAGAGTGATGAATAACAACCCTTCCGATATTAAGGGTGATCAATTGCCGGTAGAAATGGTAAGTTGGAATGATGTACAACAATTCATCGAAAAACTTAACGAGATGACAGGAAAGAGATTCCGACTGCCCACCGAAGCAGAATGGGAATATGCAGCACGTGGAGGGAACAAAAGTAAGGGATACAAGTACAGCGGTAGCAATACTATTAATGATGTAGCATGGTATGATGGAAATAGTGGATGGATAACTCATCCGGTAGGCATCAAATTGCCCAACGAATTGGGAATTTACGACATGAGCGGCAATGTTCATGAATGGTGTAGTGATTGGTATGATTTAAGTTATTACAGTAGTAGTCCTTCATACAATCCAAAAGGTCCCGATTTTGGCTCAGGTCCGGAATTTACCTCATGCCGTGTTATGCGCGGTGGCAGTTGGCACGACGGCGCGGAGTACTGCCGTGTGTCGGCTCGCTCCTACTATGAGCCCGACCACTATTACAGCGACATCGGCTTCCGCCTTGTTTTAGTTCCATAAATATGTCTGAACTGTGATTTATGTGATTAGTATGATTAATATGATTTATAATTAGATGCAAATGAGATTAATACCACCTTCCCGCAGGGAAAACACTTTATTAACCGTGGGTTTCAACCTACGGAACGAAGCAAGATACCTACGGGAAGAGGCGAGACACTTCGCCCAACAGGGGAAGATAACCGTACGATCTCATGCAGAACGGGCGCCCCCGCATCCCGTAGGGATGGGGAAGTGAATAATGAGTAGTGAGTAATAAACACCGGAGTAGCCGATAGCCGTTAAGTGGAGGCAAAATAAAAACAAAAGAAAAGCTATGATTATAGAAAAATATCACATTAACATACAAGTCTTGGGAGATGCAATAATGCAAGCACAAGCAGGACCCAACTTTACGACGGGTCATTTAGGTCTTCTTTATAGAAATATTAAAAATAATGTTACGCATGCATCCAATATACAATATCTTCATTTGACTATAAATCACACAAAAGGAGAGGCGGAAATTGAAGAAATACCTTGGGATAAATTTGATGTTTTTCCAATAGGTTATCCGGAAGATCCAATGAAAAAAATTTATCGCCATATTTGTTCAGCAATGACACAAGCCGAAGATATGGGTATTTCTAAGGAGGTGTTTATATGAAAAACCTTTTTTTCAAACAAAGCCGCTGCCAATACCAGCAGGGCAATGGAGACCGGAGACCATTTAAAAAACGGGGCGAATCCGAAAAGCCATACGAGTAGGGGAAATTTTAAAAAATAAGGAATTATGAACTTTTTCAAAAGATTATTTGCAGAAAATAACGAAAAACAGGAAAAACAACCCATGCCTCCCGAGTATCAAATAAAAATTGTGGTTGGTCAATTCAACAAAAAGCAATTATTAGATATTCAAGACAATTACATCCTTCAAGCAAATCATTTTGACTTGATCGGCACAGCATTTCGGAATTTGGAAGAATACGAATTAGCGGAGAAAGCATATTTTAAAGCTATTGAACTAAAAGCTGATTATGAGGACCCATACTCCAATCTTATGTCTTTGTACATTCTCCAAAAAAAGTATGATCATTGTGAAGCGATTTATCGAAAAGGAATGGATAACTCTTCGGACAGTAAATCATCTATTGTGTATCAGGATGGTCGTTTAATGTTTGTAAAAGGCAATTATGAAATGGCATTTAGAGCTGCGCAAAGCGTTTTAAATGTTGAACAACTTGAACATGAAGGCGCTTTTGTTTTAGCTATTCATGCTTTGTTATCATTAATCGGAGAGGGTAAGGAGACTGAATCTACTATATCACAGGCAGTACAATTATGGAAAGTTGGAGTATCGAAATTTCCAAAGTCTCAACCATTGAAAGAATTAGCACATTTTTTTATAAGATGATAATTGATATGATTAATATGATTTATAATTAGATACAAATGAGATTAATACCACCTTTCCCGCAGGGAAAACACTTTATTAACCGTGGGTTTCAACCTACGGGAAGAGGCGAGATGCCTACGGAACGAAGCGAGACGCTTCGCCCAACAGGAGATAACCGTAGGTTTCAACCTACGGGGTAATGAACAACCGGAGTAGCCGCCAGCCGTTAAGTGGAGGCAAAAGTCTAAAAGTTGCGCCCGACACAAATTAGGGATTGGTAAATGAAAAAAATAATTGGCTTATTATTATGCGTAACGTATTTTATGATTGTTTTTTCTCAGGATACGCAACAACCAAAATTTATTCCTTTTGAAAAAGATTACGACTATGTCTACTCTTTTTCCGAAGAAGGTTTGGCAGCAGTGGGGAAAAATGAAAAATATGGTTTTATAGATAAAACCGGAAAAGAGGTTATTCCCTGTATATATGACGATGCCTATTCTTTTTCCGAAGAAGGTTTGGCAAAAGTAAAAAATAATGGAAAATATGGTTTTATAGATAAAACCGGAAAAGAGATTGTTCCCTGTATATACGACTATGTCTATCCTTTTTTCGAAGAAGGTTTAGTCGTAGTGAAAAAAGATGGAAAATATGGTTTTATAGATAAAACCGGAAAAGAGATTATTCCCTGTATATATGACGAGGCCAATTCTTTTTCCGAAGAAGGTTTGGCAATAGTGTGGAGAAATGAAAAATGTGGTTTCATAGATAAAACAGGAAAAGAGATTATTCCCTTTGTATACGATGATGCCCATTCTTTTTTCCAAGAAGGTTTGGCAATAGTGTGGAGAAATGAAAAATGTGGTTTTATAGATAAAACCGGAAAAGAGATTGTTCCTTGTATTTATGACGGTGTCAATTCCTTTTTCCAAGAAGGTTTGGCACAAGTGCGGAGAAATGAAAAATGTGGTTTTATAGATAAAACCGGAAAAGAGATTATTCCTTGTATTTATGACAATACTGAACCTTTTTTTTATGGAATTGCCTTTGTTGTATTTGATGGAAAACGAGGGATTATTAATAATCCATTAAGGTAGATTTAAAAAAAACACATTTTAGAGCCAATAATAATGAAACGCACAACTCTCATTTCCACCATCCTTTCCCTCTTTGGATTATTGTCTCTCGCCTGCAATAATAAGAGCGCAGAAGCCGAAATTTACGACTACTCCATTTTTCCTCAAAACTCTATTATATTTGGAGAAATGAAAGAGGGAAACACATTTTATCTTATTCGTGAAGACTCTATTGAGATGGCAGGCACCTGTTTTATTGATAATAATCGGGCTGTGGTAGAAAGAATATCTTTTTTTGCCGATTCTAAAGGAGAAACTACTTTTATGCTGGATGAAATAACTTATTCAGCTAAAATGGTAGTAGATTCTTCATCTTCAGAAATAGAATTAATATTTCCTGATATTGTCGAATGGGGAATCTCTCATCAAACAGTTCGATTGAAGTATTTGAGAAATATTCCGGAAAAAGTAGATTGTACTGAACGTTATAAAGAACCCATTTTCGAAAAAGTAGTTGTTGAAAAAGATATTAAATATGGAAGAGCGCTCGGATATTATTGCTCAAAACCAAGCGATTATATCTCAAAAGAGGATTATAAAAAGTGGTTTAGTGAGATGTTCACACTCTCTCTAGAAAATAATGGTTTTCTCTTCAAAAAAGATATGCAGCAGTTGCCTTTGGATATGAATATTTATCTGCCTGAAAATGATAACATCAACAAACGCCCTTTATTGCTTCTTGTACATGGCGGCGCTTTCTTTTTTGGAGACAAGGAGAATAAAACTCAGGAAAAAATTACTGAATATGCTGTTAAAAGAGGCTTTGCTGTTGCATCTATAAATTATCGTTTGGGAACCTCCATAACGCCCGGCTCTATCGAAAGAACAATCTATCGTGCTGTACAGGATGTTAGAGCTTCTGTACGCTATCTTGTGCATTTCAAAGAAAAATACGGAATTGATGAAGAGCAGATATACCTTGCTGGAAACAGCGCCGGAGGGGTAATCTGTTTAACAACTGCTTTTATGGATAATGATGAAATCTATTCTTCAATCGGAAGCGGATGGTTTAATCAAAGAGAAAACTTGGGAGGATTGGACGATTCGGGAAACAATTTAAAAGAAAGTTTTCAAATTGCAGGTGTAGTATCCCTGTGGGGAGGAGTTACCAATTTGAAAATGCTCAACAAAAAAATCCCAACACTGCTATTCCATGGAACAGCAGACGATATTATTCCACATGATGAAGGATTGCCTTTTAAAAATTTTATGACTCAAAATTATTTGGGCAGATTGATATACAATACTTTATCTTCATTTGGAAAGATTTATGGATCCGAAAGGATATATAGTCACTTAAAATCTTTAAAGATTCCTGTAACCTATATCCCTTTCAAGGATGCCGGTCACGACCTTCAACTAGAATCAAACGATTCACTGAATGAAAATATGAATATCATTTGTAGTGAACTCAGCAATTTCCTGTATTACAACGTCTCAAAACACTATTTTAACTATCAGCTAACTGGAAAAACTCATGTTGATTTTCAAGATTCTCCACCAATTTATCTGCTTGAGAATATTGCAAATACTGTCGTTAAATGGGAAGTTGATGGCGGGTTTATTACAAAACAAACAAACGATTCTATATCTGTAATTTGGTATAGCAATTGCAGCACAGGAATGGTAAGGGCTTGTATCACTAATGAAAATGGAGTGTCTTGTAAAAAAGAACTGAAAGTGAAAATTGAGATATAATTTTTGCTGTTTTTTGAACTTTTGAAAAAAAACACTACTTTCGCAACCTAAAAAAAATTGAACATATTACTTTATCATATTATGAATAAAATATTTACTTTTTTTAATAGGTATTCCTGGATTTTACTATCTCTCTTCTGCCTTACTACTTGTAAGCATAAACCAAAACCTGTTTTTGACTTAAATTCACCGGGCGGAATAATTATTGCCTCCTATAATGACACTACCCCTCATGTAGTTTTCTATTACAAAGTTGATGAAAAAGGAAATCCAACACAAGAAAAAATTGGCGAGGCTTTTTACTATGATAATAAACAGGAATATGTTGGCGGAGGGCTAAAAGATGGGAAAAAAGAGGGCAAATGGTACGCTTTTTTCAAAGACGGTTCAGTGCAAACAGAAGTCTTTTATGTGGATGGTCAAAGACATGGGGATTATAATCTTTATAGAGAAAATGGAAAACCTTTACTGAAAGGACATTATGACCATGGTATATGCAATGGTACTTGGTACTATTATGATGAAACAGGAAAGGTAAAGAAAAAAGTGAAAGCAGATAAAAAAACAATTGTATGCGAGGACTGTCCTAAGTGTAATGGCTTAAAATAGTAATAGATAAGGGTGTAATTTAATAGTTTAAAAAAACCTCGTTTCATTCATTATTAACATAGTAGAATCTACAACTCAAAATTCAAAATGAATATCCCTTTTGCAGAATCTTGGAAAATTAAGATGGTTGAACCCATCACAAAAAGTACGCGCAATGAGCGTGAAAAATGGCTGAAAGAAGCACACTACAATGTGTTTCAATTAGAATCAAAAAAAGTTTATATTGACTTGCTTACTGATTCCGGAACAGGCGCAATGAGCGACCGACAGTGGGCAGCAATGATGTTAGGAGATGAAAGCTATGCGGGTGCAACCTCTTTCTTTAGAATGAAAGAGACCATCTCTACAATAACCGGATTTAAGTACGTGGTTCCAACTCATCAAGGACGTGCTGCCGAAAATGTACTCTTCTCTTGCTTAGTTAAGGAAGGAGATGTCGTTCCCGGAAACTCCCACTTTGATACTACAAAAGGACACATTGAATCAAGAAAAGCAATTGCTGTGGATTGTACTATTGCTGAGGCACGTGATACCCAATTGGTAATTCCGTTTAAGGGAAATATGGATATTAAAATGTTGGAAGATTGTTTGATGAAAAATGTAGATAAAATCCCTTTTGTACTGGTTACAATTACGAATAATACATGTGGTGGGCAGCCCGTCTCCTTGAAAAATTTGAAAGAAGTATATGCAGTTTCAAAAAAATATAACATACCTGTTTTGTTCGATTCGGCACGTTTTGCTGAAAATGCATACTTCATCAAAACACGCGAAAAAGGATACGAGAACAAAACCATAAAAGAGATTTGTTTAGAAATGTTTCAGTATGCTGATGGGATGACAATGAGTGCAAAAAAAGATGCTCAAGTAAATATGGGAGGATTCATCGCCACTAATTTGGAAGATTGGTATGAACAAGCAAAAGTGAAATGTATTATTTATGAAGGATATATAACCTATGGCGGATTGAACGGACGTGATATGAATGCCATTGCAGTTGGACTAGAAGAAAATACAGAATATGAGAATTTAGAGACACGGATTAAGCAGGTTGCCTATTTAGCACAAAAATTAGACGAATATGGAATCCCATATCAAAAACCTGCAGGAGGACATGCTATTTTTGTTGATGCCCAAAAAGTACTCACACGGGTTCCAAAAGAAGAGTTCCCTGCCCAAACTCTAACTATTGAGCTATATCTTGAAGCAGGAATCCGCGGATGCGAAATAGGCTATATTTTAGCCGATAGAGACCCTATAACACGCGAAAACCGATTCGGAGGAATGGAATTTTTGAGATTAGCAATTCCAAGAAGAACTTACACAAACAACCATATAGATGTGGTAGCTGCCGCCTTAAAGAACCTTTCTGACAGAAGTGAAAATATTACGCGAGGAGTTAAAATCGTTTGGGAAGCGCCCATAATGAGACATTTTACAGTAAAATTAGAACGACTCTGATTTTTATTACTTTCCTGTTTCTGTGCTGCTCAAAAGAAAATTTACCGTTCATTTGCAAATCTTTGATAAAACAATATTACAATATTCTTTATACCATATCGTTAAATAAAACTAATAGTAACTCCAATATTTGTGAAAAGAAGTTCTATATTTCTTGTATGTTTCATCGTTTTATGTTTCTGCCGCGCCCAGAGATCTGAAATTGGTGTATTCGTTGGAACATCATTTTATTTAGGCGATTTAAACAGCATCCCTTTTCAAGATGCCAAATTTGCTGGCGGACTAATCTATAGGTATAATTTTACTCCACGTTTTGCTTTGAAAGCAAATATTTTATTTGGAAAAATTGCAGCATCCGATAAAAATAATAGAAGCATACTTAAAGATGGTAGTGGAAAGTATTTATGGAATTATGCTGACAGAAATTTATCTTTTTCCTCTCCTATTACAGAAATTTCAGCTCAGTTGGAGATTAATTTTTTTAATGTTTATAATGTTGAAAGTAAAAATCAAATCTCTCCCTATATTTTTGGCGGAATAGCATTGTTCTCTTTTAGCCCTCAAGCTGTATATAAAGATAAAACTTACGATTTACAACCTATTGGAACAGAAGGGCAAGGAAAAAATGGAGATTCGAAAAAATATCCTCTTACCGGTTTTGGAGTTCCTTTTGGATTAGGTTTTAAGGCAAATATTGGCAGGTATGTGTGCGTCGGGGCAGAATGGGGACTGCGTTTTACTTTTACCGATTATTTAGACGATGTCGGAGGAACTTATTACGTTTTCTCTGAAAAAGATAATATCCATTCATCCTCGTTAGATATTGTAAACCATTTTGCTGACCCCGCAGAAACAAAACACTCTCCTAATTCCCAACGCTATTCTACTAAAAAAACAGACTGGTACTCTTTTGCAGGTCTATTTATCACTATTAGAATTGGTAATGAAGACAGAGTTTGCGACATTAAAACTAATGTAAGAATTAAGCATAATATGGGAAAAAGAGGTGATAAATTGAAAAAATAATTTTTTAATGGCCTATAGAATCAAAAAAAGATGAAGTTAAAAATAATACCGGAACATATTGCAATTATCATGGATGGTAATGGACGGTGGGCAGAAGAACACGGAAAAGAACGTATTTACGGGCATCAAAATGGGGTAGAAGCAGTAAGAAGTGCTATTGAAGGAGCAGGAGAAGCAGGTGTGAAATTTCTTACACTTTATGCTTTCTCTACCGAAAACTGGAATCGCCCTAAAGATGAGGTTGATGCTCTTATGAGATTGCTGGTCAGTGCAATCCAAAACGACTTAGATAACCTAATGACTAATCAAGTTCGTTTACAAGCTATAGGAAATATTTCTCAACTACCCGAAGTGTGCCAAAAAGAACTGAATGACGCTATGGAGAAAACAAAAGAAAATAGTGGATTAACAGTGATACTCGCATTGAGTTACAGCGGACGTTGGGAAATTATGAATGCCGTAAAGAGGCTAATTAGTAATAATATAACTGAAAATGATGTGAACGAGAATTCTTTTTCAATGTTTTTAAATACTAAAAATATCCCTGACCCTGATATTTTAATTCGTACCGGACGAGAGTATAGAATCAGTAACTTCTTATTATGGCAAATAGCTTATACAGAACTATTTTTCTCTGAATTGCTTTGGCCTGATTTTAGAAAAGAACACCTGTTTGACATTATTAAAGAGTATCAAACCCGTCAAAGACGGTTCGGAAAAACCGGTAAGCAAATTAAAGAAGAAAATTAACAATTCCTATCTTTATAATTCTGTTTAATCTGTCGCATCTTTGGGCTTTCAAAAAAGAAAAAAATATGAACAGAAATCAAAAACAGTTTACTCCACTCACCATTTTAGGTATAATGTCCGGAACTTCTTTAGACGGATTAGACCTCGCTTTGTGTGACTTTTGGGAAAATAATAATCTCTTTTCCTACAAAATTATTAAAACACAAACATTTGAATATTCATATGAAATCACTCAAAAACTTCGCAACCTTTATGATGGAAATGCACTTTTGTTGT
>JAITUN010000068.1 GCA_031286285.1 Bacteroidales bacterium
TTCTTATCAAAAAAAATATATTTTCGCCGCCTCAAAACCAACACTCCTCCTTAGCTCAGTTGGTCAGAGCATCTGACTGTTAATCAGAGGGTCCTAGGTTCAAGTCCTAGAGGGGGAGCTAACAAAAAAGGGACAGGTTCAGCCTGTCCCTTTGTATATAAAACAATTATGGATTGGTTACAAGCGCTCATATTAGGAATTATTCAAGGTTTAACGGAGTTTTTGCCCGTAAGCAGTAGTGGGCATCTAATCATTGGAGAAGAGTTGCTCGGTAAGAAAATTGACAATAATATTGTCTTTGCAATTGTAGTACACTGTGCTACAGTATTGAGTACCATCACTATTTTGCGGAAAGAGATAACTGCTTTGTTTCTAAAATTCTTTAAACTCCAATGGAATGCTGAAACGCAATATGTTTGCATGATTCTGTTTTCTATGATTCCGGTAATGATCGTGGGGCTGTTCTTTAAGGAAACTGTTGAAAATTTTTTCAGAAAAGACTTGGTATTTGTGGGGAGTATGCTGATATTTACAGCGATGCTACTATTGTTGTCTTCACTATTTGTGAAGCGTGACCAACGAGACAAGCGTAACGTTGGCTGGGGAAGTGCGTTTTTGGTTGGCATTGCACAGGCGGTTGCTGTTTTACCCGGACTTTCTCGCTCCGGAGCCACTATCGCCACAGGGTTGTTGGCAGGCGTGAAAAAAGAGGAGGTAGCAAAGTTCTCTTTCTTAATGGTATTAATCCCTATTTTGGGCGAAACTGCATTAAGCGCCCTGAAGGGAGATTTTTCGGCGGCTGTTTCAGAAATTCCAACAAGTTCGTTAGTTATAGGTTTTCTTGCTGCTTATGTTTGCGGATGTTTAGCTTGCAAATTTATGCTTGAATTGGTAAAACGTACCAACCTACTATGGTTTGCTCTCTATTGCAGTGTTGTGGGAATTGGTGCACTAATCTATGCACTATGCTAAAAAAAATGATTCACCAAACAAGGTTCGAACTGCCCGAAATAGAGATAAATATTGAAGGAGATATTTTGGTATTCGACAAACCCTATCGATGTACCTCTTTCGATTTAGTTGGAAAGGTGAAAAAGTATATTCGCCAACAGGAGCAGAGAAAGGAAGAAAGGAGAAAGGTAAAGGTGGGGCATGCAGGCACATTAGACCCGTTGGCAACCGGAGTGATGATTATTTGCGTGGGTTCCTTTACCAAGAAAATTGAGCAGTTTCAAGCCTTAGAAAAAGAATATACCGGTACTTTTATGTTGGGCGCCACAACCCCAAGTTTCGATTTGGAAAAACCCATAGATGAAACATTTCCTGTTGAACAGATTACAGAAGAACAGATATATCGAGTGGCGCAGTCGTTTGTTGGAGAGCAGAAGCAAGTTCCTCCTCTTTTTTCTGCAGTAAAAGTGGATGGGAAACGGGCATACCTATTGGCACGCGCCGGAGAAGAACCGGAAATAAAACCAAAGCAGATAACTATCTCCGCTTTTGAAATTACAAGAATTGTCTTGCCTGAAGTTGACTTTAGGGTTGTCTGTTCCAAAGGTACTTACATCCGTTCTATTGCCCGCGACTTCGGGCAGAAATTGAAGAGTGGTGCGCATTTGACAGCCCTGAGAAGAACACGTATTGGAGAATTTAAGGTAGAAAAAGCAATCCAAGTTTAACTGTCTGAATAAATACATCCGCAGATCTTCACAGAAAATAATTTGTGTAAATCTGTGCAAATCTGTGGATAAAAAATATATTTTTGCGCCCAAATACAGAATCAAAATGAATTTTACTTTTTTTCACCGCCCCGACACTCGGAAATTTAACTATAAACCTCAATTTTATATTTCTGATGAAGAAAAACCTATCAATCCTGAAAATTTAGACCTAGATAAATTAGGTAAAAAAATAAGGAGCAGTTGGGATAGTAAGCGCCACAACAGAAAAAACCACACTGCGAATATGAGAATTATTATTTGGATGTTGTTTTTACTTCTTGTTTTGGGGTTGTTGGGATGGAAATTTTTGTTTAATAAATAAGTTACCATGTTTGAATATAATACTTCTCGAAACCAATTGGTTATTAAAGAGTACGGAAGAAACGTACAAAAAATGATAGAGTACGCTATCTCCATAGAAGACCGTCAGAAGCGCAATGAAACCGCAAAAGCTATTATTCGTGTTATGGCCGAAATACATCCTGATACTAAAGAGAATAACTATCATACAGATTTCCAAAATCAATCTATGGATTATTGGAGAAAATTGTGGGATCATCTATTCATCATTTCCAATTATAAGTTAGATGTGGATGCACCTTTTCCCAAACCTAAGCCTGATGCAAAAGCAATCCTAAAAGTACAACATCAATATGGAAAAACGAAGATACAATACCGTACTTATGGGCGTAATATGGAAACAATTATCAAAAAAGTAGCTCAATATCCTATACCACAAAAAGAAGCTATGAGTAAAATTTTAGCTAATCATTTAAAAAAACTCTATCTTCTTTACAATCGAAATACCGTAAGTGATGATATGATTATCAGTCAGTTAAGTGAACTTTCAGAAGGAAAGATTGTGTTACCTGAAAGTTTTCAACTTTTCTCAACGAAAGAAATTATGAAAAACAATGGAAATACCCATTATATACAAGCAGGTGTTACAAAAAAAGCGGGGAAGAAATCAAAGAAGCGAAAGAGAAAAGTGCAAGGTACAAATTACAAGTCAGGAGAAATTTGTAATTCTGTCTAACAATATTTAAAACAGTACTGTACACCACCCAAACTTATCTTCCACTTCACCGTATTGGATACCCGTTAAACGAGCATATAATTTTTTGCTCCAAGGACCGGCTTCGCCATCTTTTGAGTACTGATAAATAGTTCCAGTATCTCTATCTTGAATCGTTCCGATAGGTGAAATTACTGCTGCTGTTCCGCACGCTCCGGCTTCTTCAAAATCACCCAATTCATCAAGAGCTACATGCCGACGCTCTACTTTCAATCCCATATCAGCGGCTAATTCTCTCAAAGACATGTTGGTGATAGAAGGCAGAATAGAGTTTGAATCAGGGGTAATATATTTTCCATCCTTAATGGCAAAGAAGTTGGCGGGACCGGCTTCATCAATATAGAGTTTGGTTTTAGAGTCTGCAAAGATAGCCGTTGAAAAGCCTTCCTTGTGTGCACGTACTCCTGCACGCAAACTGGCAGCATAGTTTCCGCCCACCTTAATATGACCGGTTCCCATTGGCGCTGCACGGTCGTAATCTCTAATGATTTGCATCTTTACCGGTTTAAAACCCTCTTTGAAATAGGGCCCTACAGGGGTTACAAAAACCAAAAACAGGTATTCGTCTGCCGGACTAACTCCCACTTTTGCGCCGGAACCAATAAGCAATGGACGCAAATAGAGCGAACCGCCCGTGCCATATGGAGGAATATACTCTTGGTTCAGTTCAACCACTTTACGAATTGCTTCTTCAAAGATTTCTTTTGGAACAGCCTGCATAAGAATTCCATCAGCAGATCTGTTCATACGAAGCCAATTCTCTTCCCAACGAAACAAACGTACTTTTTCATCTTTTCCGCGATAGGCTTTCATTCCTTCAAAAGCTTCCTGCCCATAGTGTAAACAAGTTGCAGCGATATGAAGATCAATAGTTTCAGAGGTACTTACTTCCAAGGGACCCCATTTACCATCTTTGTAATAACAACGAATGTTATAATCCGTTTTAACATAACCGAAAACCAAGTTTTTCCAATCAATATTTTTCATATAAATTTATTTGAATAATTGAGGGCGAAAATATAAATTTATTTGAATATGAAATATCCGCATTATTACGTCACATGAAATTCCTAGTAATCTTAAAAACCACTCATTTTATAATGGTTTTTCCTAGATTCCGTCAGAGAAAAACAAGTCAATGAATTGAGAGTAACAAAAAATATATATTTTTGCCGCAATAAACTAAAAACGGTTCGGTAGTTCAGTTTGGTTAGAATACGTGCCTGTCACGCACGGGGTCGCGGGTTCGAGTCCCGTCCGGACCGCCAAGAAAGTCGCTAATGTTTTTAAAATCAAAATGTTAGCGACTTTTATTTTTTATGTTTTTGATTACAAAAAAGTTATCTATTATTTTTGAAATAAATAAGTTGAAAATTTGCTTAAAACCGAGAACAACCTAAAACTAACCCACAAACAACCTAAATATATTATATAATAATATTGGTGATGTTATATTTATGCTGTCTTTTTTCGTTTTTTTTGTTTGGCTTTTTGCTTGATTCTTTTTTAAGCGTTATTATGTAGGCAATTATATAGCAAATATTATAATCACTTAAAAATTAGGATAAAATAATTTTTCAAAATAGGTTGAATAATGGAATTTAATTATATTTTTGCCGCGTATTAGCAATAATACATAGCTCCCCTTAGTTGGGAAAGACTAAGGCTTACCCCTCAAATGCAGAGGGGTTTATTATATAAAAACGTATGGAAGGGAAAAAGCAAAATGTTATAGTTTACGTAGATGGATTTAATTTCTATTATGGGTTAAAATCGAAAAGTTGGCGAAAATACTATTGGCTTGATATGGTTAAATTTGCTGAAAAACTTTTACGTCCGCATCAACACCTTATGGAAGTGCGCTATTTTTCAGCAAAACCTACCGACCTTAATAAATCAAAACGACAAGATGCTTTTTTTCAGGCAAACAAATTAAATTCAAAGTTTTCACTACATCTTGGTAAGTATTTGACTAAGAATATTATTTGCAAATACTGTAAAAATACAATTCATTCTTTTGAAGAAAAAGAAACAGATGTACGAATGGCAATATCCATGCTTACAGATGTTTATCAAAAAAAATGCGATGTAACTATGATTATTTCTGCTGATAGCGACCTTGTTCCCCTAATAGAAAGCATTAGAGAAATTGACCCCGCACATAAAATTATCATTTGTTTTCCTCCTAATCGTTATTCTTCCAATTTACAAAAATGGAGTAACGGTGTAAAAAAACTTACAGATTGGAAACTATATGAAGAATGTTTGCTCCCTGAAGCCATAACGTTGTCAAATGGCTTTGTTTTGCAACGACCGGATAAATGGCGGTAGTGTTATTAAAATTTTCAGTAATTATTACCGGCATTAAAACAATATCGTTAAAAGTGCGGTTTTTATGCGAAGTGGTACTCAGGTATTACTTTTTAGAGAACGTGTGAGTTTTGGGATTACTCAACATTAAAAAACGGCACATTTTTTATATGGGTGTGCTCAGCATAAAAAAATATCTTCTATTTCGTGGAAATGCTAAAAATTGCGAACTGCACAGATATTTACCCTACTTTGCCCATACCCATAACCCTACCCTACTACTCGCATATATATATGCGGAATAGGGTATAGGGTGGATATGGTAATGTAATTAATATGGTAATTCCGTTTGCAGTTGTTCCTCACATTCATTTGGTACTAAGTAATATTTTCCGACTGAATTTTTAAAAATTATACTCTGCTCTGTTGCCTGTTTGATTTTTCTTTGAGCCATTGCGGTTTTAACGTTATTACGTTTCATTACCCTATCTTGCAACTCTGCATAACTTGCAGTGGTGTTTTCGGGCAAAATTTCAGTAAATAGTTCTTTGAGTTTATCCGTATTCTTTGGTTTTATTTCAGGCTCGCAGTATTCCGGTAAGCCCTCAGCATTAATTCTAAAATAAAACTTTTCAAATGGAATGTTCCGGCAATATTTCTGACTTACTGCTGATAGGTCGCCATCTTTTTCTACTGATATTACCGTTTCACATTTGTTTTGTAACTCAGTTCCGGCGTGCCTACGTAAATCATTATTCCCTTTATTTTCGTGCAATACGGTACAAACATGACAATTATACACACTCGACAAGCGCATTAATAGGTTTACTAATTCTGTACTTTCAGTAATATTATTAAAATCAAGTAATAAATCTCTTATACCGTCAATAAAAACCAAATCCGGTTCAAATTTTGAAATAACGTTTGCGACAATTTCGTGCCATTTTTCGCCTTTTTCGTTCCTGTGCTGAGGTTTGACCTGTAACAGCCTGCACCTCATCAGTAACGCTTCGCGTTCATTATTTCGCCCTGTTTCGTTGCCACCGGCAACGATTAAAATGTGTGTGTTCCTGTTATGGTTGCCACCGATTGCCGTCCTGAAAAACAATAGGAAACACAAATTTTGTGTTTCCTTTGCTATTGCCTTTCACGTAGATTGACGCGGCAAAAATATAGTTTTAAATAATTTCTTAAAAACCGCTGAGGTTTTTTTCTTTTGTACTAATAATTAATATTTTTGCACGCGTTAAAAATGATGTATAATGATAAATAATGATGAAAACAAATCTTTGTTACCATTTTTACTATTAATTTCAGATATAAAATTGATTTTCAATAGATTAAATAATATTTTCGGCGTACCGTCCGGACCGCCAAACAAAATGCTAATAGTTTTTATATCAAACTGTTAGCATTTTTTGATTTAAGGAATTGCCGACTTTTTGCCGATTTATTTTCAAATTACATTAATTTTCTATTAAATCTAATTCATGCTTTCTATAGAGAGGAAACTCCGTATCTGAACTAATCAAAGTAATTTTCTCTGTAATGGCTTGAGCAATAATAAGCCTGTCGCTTGGGTCATTATGGTTTTTTTCAATGGGTAAATTGAAAAAGGTTTTTAGATGTTCTTTTTTGATATACTTTATTGTATAGCCTAAACTGTCAATATATTCAAAAATATCATCTATTTTCTTTATATCCAATTTAATTCTGTTTTGTTGAATTAAATGTATAAACTCCTTGATACTTTCAGAACTTACATAAATTTGATTTTCGTAATCTTCTAATAGGTGTAATACATTCTTTTTCAAGCGCTCTTTTGCTATCAAAGAATAAATGAAAACATTGGTATCAACAAAATATCTCATAATTTATTGCAAAACTGCTTCGTGGTCTATAATTGTACCTATTCCATTAGGATGTTTTTCCCAAAACAGTGTAAATTTTGATTTCTTTTTTGGCTTTGGAGTAGTAGTAGTAGTTATTCTATTCTTCTTACCGTTTATTTTTGTTGTTGTTTCCATAGCATATATTTTATCTATTGTTATTATTATAATTCAATGGCAAAAATACATTTTTATGCTTATTCATTTTCATTCATGTTTTGTAGTAATGAGATTTTTATCAGAATTGGACTATTTTTGCTGCCATTCTTGTCTCGTGCGCTCGTAAAATATCTGCAATTTTGATATATAAAAGGCTATTAATCATAACAGATAACTGTACAAATTATCAAAAGTGTTAAAATAGTAGGTTTGAGTATGGTTGCTGCAATCAGGTACTATCCTGACTTCGACACTTTTTTAAAGTGTCGAAGTCAGGAAATATTTTTTCTGTTGATCAAAGAAATAACTTTTTTTTTGGGGTCTATCATTTTGATAGGCTGATAGTAGTGAGTTTTAATGATTTTGCCCTGCCTTTGTGTTGCCTTTATTTTTCCAACTCAATAGTGCAAAATAAACCCAAAGCTCTTGACAAAGAGGATAATAAAAATTCCAAACCTTTTACAACCGGGTACATGAATGCCGGCAACATGGCTTTATGAGAGAAACCGCCGCTGATGATATATCGAAAAGGGGTATGATATGAAATAGAAACTATGCGCAGTTGTGGATAGTTACTTGTAAACGATTTGCTTTCACGTTCAAAAAAAATATAGGGTAGCGCTTGGTTGGAATTGCTGAGCGGACGTCCCGACTCTATTTCCATTTCGCCTTTCGGATCAAAAGGCTCGTGGTGAAAATGTTTGTAAACAAAACGACCCCAAAAACTGTTTGCCGGTTCTATCATCACTACTTTACCACCGTGGCGTAAAGTACGCTCGGCTTCTTTCAAAAACAGATGCGGACTGGGAATGTGGTGAAACACATTCAACATCATTATACCCGACAAAGATTCGTTTTCAAATGGTAAATTCTCAGCGTTACACATCATATCTACACATTCTAATTCCAAAATATCGGATGTAATAACTTCAGGAAAAACATCTTTAAGAAAACCACCCCCAGAGCCAAGTTCTAAAAAAAGTCCGGGGGTCTTTAGATTTATTTTATGATGAAATATGTTGTACCAATCTGTGTAAAGGCGCTTTAAGAATGGTTTTTCCAACAACATTTTGCGATGCTGCATGGTTGTTTCCGGATCATCTAAATTGTATTCTTGAAAATTTTTATCAGATTTCATACGGCTATTTTATAAAATTTCGCAGACTACCTCTTGCATCACTTCCCGTATCACACTTTCATCCATTTGTTTGATGTATCCTTTCTCTTGAAGCAGTTTTGTTAACTCCTGCGTTTCGCGGATCTCTCTTGTAGCAGCCTCATACACCTGTTGCCAGGAAAGGTTTTTGAGCGCCACCCCCTCTTTAATCGCCTGCATTGCCACATCTGCTGCAACTTTGGGAAAGAGTTCCCATTCTAACATATTGGGCATAATGTTTTCGATATGGATACCTCTCTTTTCGGCAAACTCGGCAATGGAGTGCGCCGCGCAAATCGCCATACCATCGGTAATTTTGCGGGCAGAAACCAACAGCGTGCCTTTAAGAATAGAGGGGAAGCATACGGAGTTATTTACCTGATTAGGAAAGTCGCCTCTGCCGGTGGCTACAATGTATGCGCCCGCCTCTTTTGCCTGATAGGGATAGATCTCCGGCACAGGATTGGCGCACACAAACACAATAGGTTTATCTGCCATGAGTGTAATCCACTCCGGTTTAATGGTATCGGGTCCCGGTTTGGAGAGCGCCACCAACAGATCGGCATTTTTAAACGCTTCTTCGGGTGTGGTAATGCAGTCGGGATTCGTGGTTTGGCATAATTCCCACTGGCGATAAAACAAAGGATTATCTTTATAGCGTGCATTGTTTTTGTGCAACGTAGAGCGACTGTCGAACATGATGATTTTGTTCGGGTCGGCGCCATCGGCAATCATCAGGCGGGCAATGCTAGTGTTGGAAGCGCCTGCACCGTACAGTACAATTTTAATTTCCGACATTTTTTTGCCTGTCAGTTTCAATGCGTTGATTACACCGGCTAAGGTAACGCAGGCTGTTCCTTGTGCGTCATCGTGCCAAACCGGAATATTGCACTCTTCTCGAAGTGTATCTAGAATTTTAAAACAGTTGGGTTGTGAAATATCTTCCAAATTAATAGCGCCAAAGCTCCACTGTACTCGTTTTACAAATTCGATAATTATATCGGCGTTGGGTTCTCCTGATTTGTCTCTGCTGTCAATACAAAGCGCCACGGCGTCCACGCCACCCAAGTATTTCATCAGCATGGCTTTTCCTTCCATCACGCCGAGTCCGCCCGGAGGAGTGCAGTCGCCGTCGCCCAACACACGTGTGCTGTCGCTTACCACAGCAACCAAGTTATTTCGGTTGCTTAATTCAAACGAGGTGTTATTGTTATCTTTAATTGTGGTAGAAATTGCGGAGACACCCGGAGTATACCACACATTAAACCAGTTGAAGCCGTAGATGGGCGCTTTTGGAATGGTTTGCATTTTACCTCCATAAAAGGCGTGCATTTGTAGCGCCATCTTTTTGTAAAACAATGTTTTTGCTTTGGCAATTTGGGCTTCAGAAAAATTTGTGGGGAGGAGGTCGGTTATCGATTCTAAAGAGATAATGGGCGAGGGCATGTTTAATTTATGTTGTGTGTTGTGTAAAATATATTTATCAATAAAGGTTAAGTAGAGAGGCTAACAAATCAAAATCATTGGCATACATACCGTAACAAAAATTCATTTCATAATTCCAAACATATTCTTCCGCTGTCAATCCACTAATGGGTACCGGTAGTTCTAAATGAAAAATGTAATTTTTTATTCCTTTCTCTTTTAACCGTCTAAGAAAAGTCTCGTTTCCTGAAATTCGATAATACCGACTCATACATATATATTCAATTTTTTTTTCTTCTAAAATTTTTTCAATATCTGAATTTTTATGTGGCGGCAAGGGTATTATTCCCATATCAATAGCTTTTTTAGATGAGCCGAAGATCAGATTTTCAGAAGGCATTGGTTTTATTCCAAGTTCAATAGCTTTATCAACGGCTTCCCACTCAAATAATTCCATAATTACTCTGTCATGAAATAAAAACTCATCGTAAACTTTTTGTGGGTCCCTTATTTTATCAGTAACCAAAATAGCATCAGGATGGTTTTTAAACCAATTGTTTATAGCTTCCATATTCATAGGAGTATATTTTCCTAAGATAGGTCTATTCATAAACTCTTTTTCTGTGATTCCGGGAGCATCGTGCTGTGCAACAATTTTCCCATCGGTAGTAAATACTAAATCAAGTTCAAATAGTTTACACCCTTTGCTATAAGACAAATTTAATGCTTCAAGGCAATTCGTATAATTATTACCATCAATAGCTCCACCTGCATGGGCTATAAAATATTCTTGATATTTTTTTTCTCCGCATTCGTAACAGGGTTCACATCTATCCACTTTGCAGCAAGATGAAAAAAGTACTACAAAAAATATGAGTATTCGGAATAGAAAATTTTGTTTAATATGTCTTAATTTCATTGCAAAATGAATTTTATGTTATTATTTATAGTAAATTGTAAAAACGTTTTAATAAAGCGTTTATTTTCTCTTTTCCCCTTCTATCAATATCCTTGTTTTATTTAATTTTGAATAATTTTGGGGTTTACCTCCTCCAATCACAAAATAAATGTTTACTTTAATATCTGACACTCCCTCAACCATAAATTGTTTTTCTATATGCAAGGGATACCATTTATTTAATTCAATATTTTCAATCATAATAAACTTATTAATCACATCGGTATAATAATTAGCATTTTGCATATTGTTTCCATCACAAACAATCATTAATTCGTAATATTGTTCATCTGCAGGAATCGTAAGAAACATAATCTCTCCGGTAATAGATAGCTTTATTTTTTCCCACTCTCCTTCAATAATGTTTTCAGGATAAAGGTAGATTTCTTTCCATTCAGAAGTAGATTCAAAAAGTATTGTGGCTGTATCAATAATAATATCTTGAATAATTTGATAATTAGTAGTAAATGTTAAAGGATTCTTTGTTAATTTGTTGTTGAGATATACATATTTTTGAATGTACTTATATAAATCCAACCTGTTTTTCATAAACTCTATTATAGAGTCGTTCTTAATCTCTACTAAATCCAAATTTTCGTTTTGAATTTCAAATAATTGGTCATTATAATAATAATTATTATAGACAATATCTTTATATCCATTTGAATAATCGAACATAACAGTTTTTAATTTAGAAACAAATACCGATGATGTATCTAAAGAGTTTCCAAGCCAATGAACAGTAGGAGCAGAGGTAAGATTGTAATTTTCTTTTAATAATGCCTCAATGGTTGGTACAAAATCGTTATGGGAAACCAAAGCAGGAAATCTCTTAGTTTCTAATAACAGCGGCGACCATATTATTAACGGCACGTGAAAAAGAGACAAGTCATTTTTGGGCATCATCCCGCTGGCATGGTCGCCGGTAAAAATGAAAATAGTATTTTCAAAATCTTTTCTTTTTCGGTAGTTTTCAAAAAAATCTCTCAAACATAAGTCTTGGTAAAATATGGATACTGCATGATCTATTTTTTTGTTAAAATACTCCTGTTTCTCCTTTGGAGCAGAATCAATAATTTTCTTAACTAATTTGTAAGCTCTTGAAAAATATGGATTTCTTTTATCCGGTGGATGATGAGCCGAAATAGTTATATGAAGATTAAAAAATGGTTCTGAACCATTTGAGAATTTTTGATCCTGTAGTATTTTAGTATACATAATACTGTCTTGATAGCCCCAATATGGATATCCATTGTACTCAGTCTCGTTTTCTTTATAGTTAATATAATAATTTTCAGACATATAGTCAATATCTTGAGCCAATAAATAATCGTTAATGGCGTCAAAATAGAATGCGCCTGCATAAAAAGCATTGGTTTGATAATTATTTTCTTTAAGAATTTTTATGAGCGAATTATGGTCGGGCATATAACCAAATTGAAATCCTTTTACTCCAAATGGTAATGAACCTGTAATAGATGGGACAATTCCAAAACTTCTTTTAGTGGTTGATATGCAATTTTTCCAATAGAGTCCTGTATTTGCCAATGAATCAAGAAAAGGTGTAAAAGAGATTCTTGAAACATTGGAATGTGTCCATTCATTTCCCACAGCCTCTAATACAAAAATGACAATATTTGGTTTTATGGTATCGGGTTTAAAATAGGGCGCTAAAACATTATTATTATCGTATTCTCTTTCTAATGGATAATATTTATTTATAATTTTTCTATCGGGATAATCTTTTAAAAACTCTGTTACCCTTTCACTATCGTAAATAACATCAGTAAAATTTCGTTTAGATTGCCAATATTCAATGGTTGAATTTAAACAATAAAAACTTTTATTCACTATATAATTTTTAGTCATTGGATTTTTATGGCTATTGGCAAATCTTGGCGTCAAAACAGCGAATGATGCAAGAACTATAGCACTTATAGCAATTGAAATGACGATTTTTCCCTTTATTTTTTTTCTGTTTAAGAAGAAAAGGATAGAATAGAATAGTGTTATGGTCAAAATAATAACAAAAACAGGGATCCAAATATTTAGGATTGCTTCAATAGTTGCAATTACTTCTGAAAATGGGCGCACAAAAAGTTCAGCGCCCAGCAAAGCGCCGGTAATAAAATAATAAATCGTGAGTCCAGCTTCTAAAAGTACAATCAACGACAAAACAACTGAAAAAAATAGCTGGGCAACAGTTTTGTTTATGTAACATAAAAGAAGATAAATAGGAGATAAAAGCAAGCAGTAAAAACAGTAAGCCACTATGAGAGAGAAAACTCCTTTTAGAATATTGAGAGAAGATATTTCATCCACAAATTTTATGAAATAAATAGTTTCAATAATTTTCCACAGAAACCCTAAAATTATAAAAATAAAAATTGCTTTTACATATTGCTCAAAAGTTTTAGTTATTATTTTCATAGAAAAATACTATTTACCTGAAATTTGAACTTTAATATTTGAAATAATAAATCTCTTATTCGCTAACCAATTATTATCAAATTCATTTGTACTAACATTAATATTAATGGATAAACTTTCTTCGTTTTGAGTACCAATTTCTTTCTCTATTAAAAGGTTATATTTTTTATCACAAATATAATCATCAACGGCAAGATATTTTGTAATATTATCTGAAGAAATGTAATTCAGTTCTGTACCGGAACAAACGAAATTCAACATCATCTGTTGGTCTTGATATACATAATCGTAGAATATGATATCTGCTGTCAATTTAATCCGAATTTTATTGAATCTATTCTCTATTTTTTGTTCAGGCATTATATCAAATGTATCAATTCCTGCAATTGAGGGAATAGTATCGGAGGTTTTGCAAATAATAGTATTGCTATTATAATAAGTTTTGATTAATTCGTATTCTTTTTTGGTATGCTCATTGCTTTTGATGAGTTTGTCATTGTGATATACATAATTATTGATATATTTTAATGTAAGAAATTTGGAGTAAATGTTTTCCAAAAGCAAAGGATCATCTGTTTTTTGCAAATCTAAATTTTCATTAATTTCATACAATCCTCTATTGTTCCATTTTGTTTTATCTACAAAAAAGTATTGATTATAAACCATTGTATTTACGATTCTGTCGTAGCTTAAAAATAATATTTTTTCAGAGGGTTTGAACACAGAAGAGGTATCTAACCCCAAACTGCACCAGCTTAATTTTTCAGGAACTTTTACATCATAGTTATGCTGCAAAAAAGATATTATCGAAGGGGTAATAGATAAATGTGAAACAATATTTGGAAATTTTTGATGACGTATTAGCAGTGGCGACCAAACAATTAAAGGAACCGAATAATTAGACAGGTTGTTTTTGTATATACCTATAGAATGATCGCCGGTAATCATAAATATGGTATTTTCAGCATCAATTTGTTTTGAATAATTGTTTACAAAATCTCTGATACAATCATCAATATATATAAATCCGGATATATTTTTTTTAATAGTCAAATAATATTCTTCTTGCTTTTTCTCTAATTTTGAGAATATTTTTTCTGCTTTGGTATCATAAAACTCTTTTAATTGAGGATTTTCCATATTTAATGGGTCATGAGTAGTAATTGTTAAATAAACATTTACACTTGGTTTTTCATTATCTAATGACTTTAAATAGTTTATACTTTCTTCAAATAAGACATGGTCAAAAAGTCCCCACCAGTTTGCTCGTTTATCTTTTTTATAACTTTCTATTTGTGGGAGAAAATTATCAATATGCTCCGGTTCTTGTGCAGATACAAAATCCAACATGTTGTCAAATATTAGATCTCCTCCATAGAAAAAATTGGTTGAATAATTATTATTTTGTAAAATAGAGAATAAAGAATGATGACTTGGCATTATTCCAAATTGAAACCCTTTTATACCATGTGGAACAGAGCCAATTATAGAAGGGAGAACGCCATAAGTTCGTGGAGTGACACTCAAACAATTCTTCCAGTATAATCCAACATTTGCCAATGAATCTAAAAATGGAGTAAAACTCACACCATTACCTTGATCTCCCAAAAGGTAATTTCCCAAACTCTCTACAATAATGATCACAATATTGGGTTGTTTACAAGATTTTTTAAAAAATGGGGAAAAAACATCCGGAAACTCAGTAGCAAGACGTTCCATAGGATAATTGAAATCTGTATTGCTTTGGTTGTATAAACTGATGTACTCTTTTAACAGATTTTTATTGATTTCAAAACCCGAATTTTCGTTACTTTTTCCTATTATGGCAGTAAAGAAATAAAAAGATTTAGATTCCAAATAATTATTAATACTTCTATTTTCAACTCTTTGATAAAAAAATGTGCAGATAGACAACAACCCAATCGTAATGATGCCCGCTATTAAGAAACGAGCATTATTGAGAAATTTTACTCTTTTTAACAAGAGAGGAGCAAATGCAAAATAGGTTGCAATAATGATTATTAAAATGGAATTTGTAACGAGGTCAGAAGAATTTCTTATGGTGGTCAGAATTTCAGAGAATGGTCTTATTAATAATTCTTTTCCCATTAAAACGCCGGCATGTAAATGATAAACGTACAATCCAATTTCTAAAGCAATAAGGAGTGCAAAAAAAAGTGATATTACAATTTGCGCTACTCTTTTACTTAATAATCCTATCAGTAAATAAAGTGGTAGGATTATGAATGCATAGAGAGAAAATGCTGTTATGAGATTAAAATAGGATTTTATAATAGTTGAAAATGAGATAGTATTTTGCGTGCTAAAACAGAAAACTGTTTCTATTGTTTTGAAAATAATACCAATGAAAAGAAATAGGAGTGTAGAAACTATATAGGGTTTTAATAATTTAATTATTTTCATATTGTTACAATTTTTTTCAGATAAGGAGTTTTACTAATTACAAATGAAATAATGAAACTAATTATTAAAACGACTATACCAAATAGTATATTCAATAATACTGAATGAATTTTCCAAGGAGTCCAATAATTCATAAGAAACGTTCCGAGAGGAAGATGAATGAGGTAAATGCCCAAAGATTGTTTTCCGATTAAGCAAATAAATTTTCCTATAAAAGATTTGACTTGATAATCCAGAAAAATCACAAACAAACAAACCACATTAATTAATGTGAAAATTGTAGAATATCCACCAAAACAGACATCCCAAATTCTGCCATTTCCTTTTGACATCATAATCCCAAAAAGGAAGAGGCATGTTGTTGAAACTAAGAAAATAGGAATTGCTATTATTTTCATTTTTCTATAAGATACTTTTTCTCTGTAATAAAAAAATAACCCCCCAAGCAAAAACGCTCCCAATCCAAAGCCACAAATACCTCGAAAAGGATTATATTCTGCTCCAAAGTTGAAATTATGATAGTCATGGAAATTATTATGAGTAAAGTAACTTACAACAGAAATGATATCTCCAGTAAAGGTATTTCCAAAAGTAAATATCATAGTAACAATAAGAAAAAAAACGAATACTTTTTTGTTGTTTTTAAATGTCACATAAATAATTGGGTAAAAAATATAGATCCCAAATAAAGCGATTAAAAACCATAAATGATTATTGTAACAGCCTTTCAATTGATAAAAAGCGATCAAATTTTCTTCTGTACATAATTTGTTAAAATAATCTCTAATGCTATGAGGAGTGTCCCATAAATAGGTTATTATGGCGATAGAAATAAAAGACCAAATGACCACCAACCCAAATATTTTCAAACAATTAAAAGTATGTTTTTTAATATCTATTTCATTTTTATTTAGCAGCAGCGCCCCATTGATAAAGAAAAAAAGAGGCACGCAGACACTGCAAATTGCAAAAAAGTAATAATTAATGTAAATTGAAGCATTGTTGTTTTCCATAAAATCAATGGAGAAACTATGAAAGTGATATATGATGACAAAGAGAATTGCCAGCGCTTTTAAGATATCTAAGTAGTCGTATCTTGTTTTAGTTTCATTCATGATTTACTTTTTTACTATTTTCTTTACTACTTCTCCGGTTGCTGTGGATATTTTCACAAAATATATTCCTGCCGGTAAATGCGAAATATCTATGGAGTAGTGAGTAGTGAGTAATGAGTAGTGAGATAAGTCTCCCTCGCTGGCGGGGGGTAGGGAGGTGGAACTTGGAATTTGAGACAATTTTCTACCATAAAT
>JAITUN010000072.1 GCA_031286285.1 Bacteroidales bacterium
TAAAATATAATGCACTTTCGGTTGACCATCTCGAATATATTGGCGACGAAGAAATTGCTTGTCTGCTCGACAGCGAAACCATGCCCACCATCCTACCCGGCGCAGCCTTTTTCTTGGGAATGCCTCTCTCTCCTGCACGAAAAATGATTGACGCCGGACTGCCGATAGCGCTATCCAGCGACTACAACCCCGGAAGTTCCCCATCGGGCAATATGCAACTGATTGCTTCTTTGGGATGTATCAAATATAAAATGCTCCCCGAAGAGGTTATCAACGCCACCACCATCAACACAGCCTACGCCATGGGCGTTCAGGACGAGTTGGGAAGTATCGCCAAAGGAAAACGCGCTAACTTCTTCATCACCGAACCGATTCCGACTTATCAATTCATGCCCTACGCCTACGGACATAATAAAGTAGAAAGCGTGGTGCTGAATGGGGAAGTGCAGTGAGGCAGTTATGAGTTGTGAATAATTAAAAATTATTTATCTTGTATATTCGATAAAAAAGCGTATTTTTGCAGATTATATTCGATAAAATATGATTGATAAAGATTTAATAAAACTGTTAATCGTTGAATATCAGCGAGAAGTAACAAATGTACGTTTGATAGAGCGTGATTATGAAATGGAAGACGGACTTAATTACGTCTTTGTAGGACTGCGGCGAGCAGGAAAATCGTACCTGATGTTTCAGCAAATACAAAAATTATTAACAAACGGACATTCCATTGATGAAATTCTCTATTTTAATTTTGAGGACGATCGTTTGGCAATGCTGAGTACAGCCGATTTGGATTTGATAAAAATCTGTTATGAGGAAATGTATGAACACAAGCCGTTATTTTTCCTTGATGAAATACAGATTGTGCCAAATTGGGAAAAATTTGCACGTCGCTTAGCAGACCAAAACTACCGCGTTTACATAACGGGGAGCAATGCAAAAATGCTGAGTAGTGAAATTGCCACTACGCTTGGAGGACGATATATAATACGAAATGTTTATCCGTTTTCGTTTAAAGAATTTTTGACTTCAGAAGGCATTGACACTAGTGATAGAAATGCCATTTTCCGTTTTCGCACTAAAATAAACAAGGCTTTTGAAGTTTATTTTCGTTTCGGAGGATTGCCGGAAGCAGTAAAGGTGGAAAATAAACGTGAATGGTTGAGCAACTTATATCAAAAAGTTTTCTTTGGTGATTTGATTTCTCGTTATCAGATACGTAACGATTTTTCTTTGCGTGTACTTATTCGAAAATTGGCGGAAAGCGTTAAACAGCCCTCTTCGTTTAACCGTTTGGCAAATGTGGTATCTGCTTCAGGAAAAAAGATCAGTACTGATACTGTTATTGATTATTTGGGTTATCTGAAAGAATCGTGGCTAATATTTCCTGTTGAAAATTTTGCCGCAAAATTAGCAGATAAAGAGTCAAAAAAGAAATATTACTTTATTGACAATGGTGTTTTAAACTTGTTTTTACTTGATCCAAACACTTCATTATTAGAAAATATAGTTGCTGTTCAATTGCGGCGTTTGCATGGAGAAGAGGTTTATTATTATCATAATGGTGTAGAAGTTGATTTTTATCTACCTGAAATGCAGTTAGCTGTTCAGGCTTGCTACAATTTGAATGATACAGAAACAACACGCAAGCGAGAGATAAATGCGTTGTTGCAATTTGCAAAATACACAGAAGTAAAAAGAATGCTCATAATTACCAAAGATGAAGAAAATATCATTTCGGAAAACGGAATGGAAATTGAAGTTATTCCTATTTGGAAATGGCTCTAAAAATCATACTGCAACAGCAGATTTATTCGATTGGCATGTCCTTTGGCGTTATTCAAATCGCATCTTTCTCCCCATACATATTCAATGCCGACATGGGCAAAGTCATAAAAATCCCAAAAGGTATTGACGGCAAGGTATTGTCCGTGTTTGTAATACCATGGGGCGTATTGTTTATAAATTTCTCTATCTCCTTCGGGTGTTTCTAATCGTGTAATTCCATAAACCACATTGGAATGAACTTTGTTTGTCCAAAATCGTTGAAATGCAAGGTATCCGCCATACATCCATGCGGTATTTACTTTTTTATCTCCTGTAAAAGTTGGAAGTAATTCATAATCAAATAAAGACAAGTCTTGAATATAGCTTGCAATACCTCTGCCTCCATCAATTTGGTAGTACAATTTACTTTTCTTCCACAAATTAAATGTACCGCTTAAAGATAAACCGCCGCCGGTAATATAAAACGATTGTTTTGTTTGAGAAGAATCGCCGTAGTTAATCATACCTAATAAAGCGCCCAACTGGAGATGACCAAATTTATTTTGATATTTAACATGCGCAATGAAATCGGGAATATGTTGTTTTTGAGTATATATACCAAAAGGTTTTACATAAGTTTCATTCATTAAGAGTTGGGACATTTCAACTGCAAAAGCCGCCTGAAGTTTATCTTCGTAATAATAAGTGTAACGTATCATAGGATGTCTCAATGCAATTTGATTATTAGGACCTTCGCCGTCTATCGTGGGAGGTGAAGCCTGTAAATCCATAAATGTACTCCATGTTTGTCCCACCGTTAATCCGAGAAAAGATACGTAGGCATGGCGCAATTTGAATGTATTGTCTGTTCCGGAAAACCCTCCCTCAATAAATGAAACAACAGGAGACTCTTTTATCTTTCCCACCGCTTTTACATTCAAACGCGAATAGCTGGAAAAAAGATCAAATTGCCCGTAATTATCCGTAGGGATAGGGATTAATGAGGTAACAAAATCATAATCAGGAACCATCCCCATAAAATCAACAAACGCCACCAATCTAACTATTCCTCCAATGCCAAACCTGAAATTCTGATATTCATCGGAAACCATAAATCTCGGATCGCTTTTATCAAAGTTTGCCTTTTGAAAATACCCGCGTTCCGGATTATAAATACGAACCCAAAGCGTATCAGA
>JAITUN010000187.1 GCA_031286285.1 Bacteroidales bacterium
TTTTTAATCTTTGATTAACGGTAGAATAGAGGAAAAATTATTTTTCAATTAATTAACGACAAACTTTGAATTGACAACATCTGTTTTTGTTTGAACCGAAATAAAATATAATCCGGGGCTGAAATTTTGAGTGTTAAATTGAAACGAGGTGTCATTTATATTGAAAACATGAACTATTTGCCCTGAAGCATTGTAAATCACGACTTTCTCCATGGTTTGCTCGCCCAAAGTTACACTGACCATGCCTTTTGAAGGATTGGGGTATAATATCAGTTGATTTTCAGGTATTTGTACCGGAGATATTCCTAACGGTTTGTTGAAATTGGGGCGCAAACAGATATATCCAAATCCGGAGATGACTTCCAACTCTCCGGTAGCGTTTGCAAGCAGGTATAAATATCCGGCGGGATCTAAATCGTATGCAACAGAAATATTAGCATCATTCAACTGTCTGATTTCAAAGAAATATTTACCCGGAGTCAATTCGGTTTTGGGAACCTCAAAAGTAATTCCCTGCAAATTATTTCCAAGTGGACGAGGATGTTCCACGTAGAAAAGCATTTCTCCTATCTCTAAATTATCATTTACCTTATACACAGCAAGTCCCATATCGTTTGGATTTTCAAGTTCCATTAATCTTATGGTCATTGAGGTGAGGATATCGGTTTTTTGAAGTTCATAAATCAATCCAAGTTTACAGGGTTCATTAGAGCCCAACCCTGAACCGAAGAAGATGCCATCATCCAAACGGTCCCATGCGAATGTGGAGTCGGAGACAACTTTTGTGATTTTCATCTCTCTACTGCCCCCGCTTTCGAGTTTTGCTTTGAATAACAGTTGTTTTTCTCCGGTTGTAAGTTGCTCAAAAGTAGATGTTAAGCCAACATCTTTAATCTCACCCAATTCTGTAAATGTGAAGTTTTCCGAGCCCAAAAGATTATTGTTATACCATAATTCGACAGTACCGTTTTCGGAAGCAAATTTTCCTCTGTTTTCAACCGTAACGGTAAAAGTTTTCTCGCCCGAAGTATGATAAGCAGGTGTTATGCGAGGAAAAGAGGCCGGTGAAGCAATATTTGTGATCCGGAGATCATGTTCCAATACCTTTTCGATAGAAGTACTGAACACTGATAGTTTATCACCCTCTACATTCAGTTTTACAGGGAAAAATGCAAACACATATTCTCCTGCTTCATTGATAGTTATAAGAAGCTCTTCTTTCGTTATCTCTTCTGTAAAACAATTCAAATATTCTTTTACGGGCGTCCAAGTTGCAGGGTCGGTTCCTGATTTTCCGTAAGTTACATAGAAATCATCTGTGTGCCAAACAAGAACCTTGAGATATCCGGCTTTGTAATTATAGGTAAAACGATGTTCTCCGGGTTCTAATGTAACACACCTTGAAAGCAGCGGCACATTGTTTTTTATGGCATAATAGCGATTTGGATTTGATTCGGGAACCAACAGCCATCCGCCTTCTGTCTCGGGAAACCAATTGGCTCTGTCTGCTTCAATGGAGAAATTGCTTTCGAAAGGCAGTTCCGTTATGGGTGCAAAGTGAGTAACAGTGAGTTCCGTTTCGTTATTGTCGGTATTTACTTCATCGGGGGTGGATGCGGTAAATTTTATTTGGTAAATACCCACAGCCGACAGGTTCGCTTTCTGATTAAAATAAACCGTGACATGTTCTTGTCCTGACATTGTTTCAGTAAAAGTTTGACTCACAGGAGTTGCATTGCCTATCTGATAGGTCAGCGTAAATTCCGAAATAACTCCTGTTCCCAAATTGACAACTTCTGCACCAATCACGCTTTCTGAACTCAGCCCGCAACCGGAAACAGGCGCCAGTCCTGTTACAAAAGCAATATCGGGAACTCCGCCCATCTGCTCTGCATCTATCTCAACCTTGTCAAAATTGAGGAAGAAAGCGCCATCAGCGCGATCCGAATAATAGTGGAATCCAAAATAATAGTTTCCGGGAGTGGTAATGTCAAAGTTTTTAACCACTTGACTCCAGTCGGCGCTGGACAGACCGGGATAATCTGCCAGTACTGTCATCTCCGCAGGGTTGCTTGTCAGCCCGTAAAGAATTCTAATGGACTCAAGAGTTTCCCAGGGAGAAGTTCCGGTATTTGCATAAAAAGAGATATGGTACGAGCCTGATGCCGGAATGATTATCGGGTTGGAAGTTATCAAATAAGCATCGGCAGCAACACCACTGAAAGGTGCGGTAACTTGTAAATAACCTTCTTCTCCGTCCGGACCAACGTCCCAACCAACATACTGCCAAGGGTTTCCGGTTGTAGAAGTATTTATCCAATTATTTTCAAAACCGGTTTGTGTTTCAAAGTTTTCGATAAATGGCAACCCTACAGGAGGATTAAAGTTTTGGGCGGTAAGCGCTCCTGTGATAACTACCGCTAATAAAATTGCTGTTAGTTTTCGCATAATTGAAAAAAAATAAGTTAGACATTAAAATTGAAGTCGCGAAAGTAGAATATTTTTTTGTTAAAGTATAAACTTTTTATACTTTTGTCCCCTAAAACTTTTTTTATGGAACAAGAGATTTTAAAGTGCAAAGACCTTCTGCTTCAAGGTAAAATATTACTTTATCCCACCGATACGGTGTGGGGAATTGGCTGCGATGCCACCAACGAAGAAGCCGTAAAAAGGATATATGCCATCAAACAGCGGCAGGAGAGCAAGAGCATGATTATTTTGTTAGATACCACCGACCGGCTTCCGCTTTATGTTGCCAAAGTGCCGCTTATTGCCTGGGATTTGATTATACATACCTATCGCCCAACGACATACATTTATCCGACTGCCCAAAATCTGCCCAAACAACTCATCCATCCCGATGGAACGATCGCCATCAGAATTACGACTAATCTTTTTTGTAAGAAGTTGATAAAAACCTTGGAACACCCTCTCGTTTCCACTTCTGCGAATGTTTCAGGAGAGGTTACGCC
>JAITUN010000227.1 GCA_031286285.1 Bacteroidales bacterium
TTGACAAATGCGTTTTTGTAATCTATATTTGCGCGACATGAGGGCGGTTACGTACCAAAAACGATAGCGCCTGCGGCGCGCAATGATGCATAACCGTATGCAAGCGTAGCGCAGCTTACGGTCAGGGCGATAGGTAGGTAGCGTAAACCCCGCAGGGGTGAGATTATAAAAACAAAAACAATAAAATTACTATTATGGAAGATCATATTCACATTTTATTATCACTGCATCCCACTCTTGCTCTTTCAGATTTTATGCGCGATTTAAAAGCAGACTCCAGTAAAATGTTGAAACGAACCGCGGGATTTGAAAAATTTTCTGCATGGAGTGAGGGTTATGCTGCACTCACCTATAATTTGAAAGATAAAGATGTGATTATCAATTATATAATAAATCAGCGAGAACATCATAAAAAACAAACTTTTAGAGATGAATATGTGGCATTTCTTAAAGAGATAGGATTGGTATTAGATGAAAGAGATTGGAGTAGATAATAATCTCACCCCTGCGGGGTTTAGGCTGCCTACGTATCTCCCTTACCGTAAGCCGCGCTACGCTTGCATACGGTTATGCATTATTGCGCGCCTGCGGCGCGACCGTTTTTGGATGTCGCATTGTCAAAGTCAGAAAGAAACTATCTCCTGAGTTTAACAATGCCACGCATTGAGTAACAACAAATTCCTTGTCCGCTTGCGGAAAAGGTGGCATCCGGAGGCGAAAAGCCGACGGATGACGGAAAAGGTGAATTTGTCCGCTTGCGGAAAAGGAATCGCGCACTTGTACAATGTGTTACGAGAACAATATTAATTCATTGGCGCTCTCCTCCATCCCGTTAGGGATGATATATTGGTAGAAAATGGCAACAATGGGGAAAAATCAGTTTCTACCAATATTGCATCCCTACGGGATGGAGGAACACCGCTAATAAAATGAAAATATTTTGGTTGCGTCACCCAAATATGGTGACGCAAAGATCATAAAATACAGGCTTTCATGTAGTTAAAAATCTAAATTTTAAAAAGTGTCGAAGTCAGGACGGGCCGCTTCGTCCACTCTCCTTACTTCTTTTTTCTGCCAAGATAGCCGGCATAACCGGCCGGTGCGCCGCCGAGCTTTGACTTCCCGCCATTTCCATTGTTAACCTGGCCATATTCTCCGTAATACGTCTTGCCCGGCGGCAGTTCACGGATTATATCAACCTTGGTCGAATCAAATCCAAAATTAATATAAAAGCCCTCAACCCCTGTCCCATCTTCCTCAAAATAATCCCACCACCAAAGCATATTTGCATCGTTCAAGTATAATTTGCAGCGGGGGAGTATATATGGCCTACTCATCTTACTACTTGCTCCGCAAGCCCTCATTACTTGAAGCATTAGCCACTCCGAGCCCAAAATAATTTCCCTATCGTTTCCTGTTCCGACATAATATTCATCCTTATCCGTTTGAGTATTCAACGGGATATCGCCATTGCGCGTTACATCCGCAAAAAGGTTCGGATCGCTCAAATCGGTGGCAATAAGCCAGGATGCCTCCAGCTTTGGCCCGGAACTGTTACCACCGCCAAAGTCTATTCTACTGATATTCAGCGACCTGGGTCCAACGGGGGGGAGGATGCCTTTATAATACTCCGCCAATATCAAATCCTGGTCTGCGGTAAACTTAAACGGGACTCCTGCTTTCGCATCCCCGGCCGGCTCGCTCAAATAATCAAGAAACTGGTCGTTAACGCCGCACACATTCTGACGGCCCCCGGGCAATTCCGGCTTTTCAGCAGCAACCAGCTTTATATTATTCCCCCAGCCTGTATAAACCTGCTGCGGTATGCCCGTGCCAACATTCCAATCGTCGACTATATCTATTCTATTCGGCATCGCTTTCGGCCATTTCAGGTTGTTGCTGTTGCTTTGCGGGATTCTAACCGCCTGCAGCGTATTCGGAACAGAATCCAAGCTGTTCGGACCAACTTTCAATATAAACGGATACTTCCTGCCATTGAATGTATTCGACCCCAAAAGCTTGTACTTGTCCATCAGATGCAGCACCGTCGCATTGGCCACCGCAACGGAATCCGTCGCAAACAACTGCTTCGTCTGGCCGTTGTGCCACGTGAACTTGCCGGTCAGCTCCGGCCACAGCAGCATTGCCTGCAACGCCGTCATATCGGCGCCATTATCTAATTCCAATTTTTTTCTAAATTTAACCACCGGTGTGTTCTGATACTGCTGATAAAGGTCCACAATCAGCTGCGGCGCGCCATGCAGGTCTGCATGAGTACTAATATCCACCACAGGCGTCCCCTTTATCAATTCTCCCCCGTCCTGTCCGTCTTTTATAAACAGCTCTATCTCGTTTCCGCCAACCTCGAACTTTATGCTCCCTTTTGCGCCTGCGCCGCCCGAACCCAGCGGCAGCTTGTTCCATTCTGTCCATTCGCTGTGCGTCAACAGGATGCCGGCCTGTGCGGGGCATACATTATTGCCGTTCCATTCCACAGAGATCTTTCCGGCAAAGGATTTAAGTATTGCACCGAACTCTTGCAAGATTTCAAACTGCTCTTCGGTAACAGCTAACTGTCCCATCATTTTCAGTTTGACGGTTTTGCCGTCAATTACCTCTTTCTTGATTTGTTCCAACTTGCTTTTCAAGTCCTCGGTATTTTTGATTTTTGGGTCAAGGTTCGAAGACTCGTCTATCAGCTTGTAATAGCAGTTATGGTCGTCGCCAACAATTGTGTACCCGTCCTTGGGCTTTAGATTGCAGGGTTTTTTACAAGCCGGGAACAAAGTTGCCAAAGATAATATACAGATTACGAAAATTGTAAAGACTCTGCTTGCCGGCGGACTTGTGCCGGTAAAGCCATAAATACTTTTTCCGCCGGCATTGCTCATACTGCCTGCGCAACTTTCTGCGTGACAAGACGTTGCACATGCCATTAAAGCATCAAAGCTCATTAAGCCTTTTTGTACCTGATGTAATAAAAAACTCCAAAATTTTCCAGGCGCCATCATATTGATTACAGCCCTTTTGTGTGGTTTTCTATACCATTTTTTTGTGTGATTGGATCCTCTAATGCCTGATATCATAATTTTTAATAATTAAGTTTAATATTTCTGTAATTTGTTCGTATGTTAAGTTTGTAATTTATGCGCTGCGCTCCATATAACTAATCGCTTCGCGGATATATTCGTGCTCTAAAAGGTCTATGGGTAAGATATTGTGTCATAATCTACTTAGATATAAAAGAACATGGCAAAAATATACTTTTTATTATACCGGGGACTCCTAAAAATTTTTTTTGACATTTTGATTTTTCAAAAAAGCAAGGAGTCCGTTAAAACCTTTTGAAAAATCGCGAAAAGTATTATTATTTCCTGTTTTCCGCAATGGGATACTAAAAAAATCAGGGGAAAAGCACTAAAACTCCTGCTTTGCAAACATAATACCATTTTTCCCGCAGGGAAATCATTTTATTAACCGTAGATTTCAATCTACGGTGATGAGATGACTCAAGACACAGATACTAAGCCCCGCATGGGGTTAAGATTTATGTTGATCCCCTCTGCACGAACAGATCCATTGCGTTAGCGATTGTAGCGGCACCCCACAGCGCACAGAAGCCACGAAGCAAGTTAAGTGAAAATTGCAAAGCACTTTGCCACAGAAATATAAAGCGAGGAGTATAGCGGAAAGCGCGACCCGAACGTGCATGGGAACTTGCAGGGGAGGAAGTGAGGGGAACGCCCAAAAAATAAAATTTTTAATGATTTTTTCCTGATTGCTGTATTAAAATAAACTATCGTATATTGCAAAAATGATTCAGATTTTTAAAATTCAAGTTACAATTATATAGGATATATTCCCGAAAATATTCCGAATATTAAATATTTTATCACACATTTCGTTCCAATAATGTGATTTTTATCACAAAATCGGAACATAATATGTGATTTAGTATGAATATTGAAAGAGAGATTTTGCAAAAATTATCGGATTGGACAAAAAAGATTATTGGGATGTAAAAAGGGAGTTCTTCCTGACTTTCACATGGAAGCATTCTAATTTTTTTGTCATCTATATTTTGCTATATTCGCCGCCGAATATTCATTAACATAAACCCCTTATTATGAACAATCAATTATTTCACTTCAACCAACCGCTCAACGAGCCCATCTACTCTTATGCACCCGGAACTCCCGAACGCGCTGCCTTGCAAGCCGAATTGGAAAGACAGTACAATCAAGTGATAGAAATCCCTTTGATTATTGGTGGAAAAGAGGTTAAAACCGGAAAAATGGGAAAAGTGGTGATGCCCACCGAACACAAACATGTGCTGGCTAATTATCACCAAGTTACTGAAAAAGAAGTTCAAATGGCTATTGAAGCCGCTATGGCAGCCAAAAAACAATGGGAAGAGATGCCCTGGGTGGAACGCGCATCCATTATGATGAAAGCCGCCGAACTACTCTCTAAAAAATATCGCTACATCTTAAGCGCAGCTACTATGTTGGGACAAGGCAAAAGCCCATTCCAAGCCGAAATTGATACCCCCTGTGAAGCCATTGACTTCATGCGCTTTAATGCATACTTTGCTTCGCTGATCTATCAGCAACAACCGGTTTCCGACAATACTGTAATTAATAGAATGGAATACAGACCTTTAGAAGGTTTTGTGTATGCTATCACTCCTTTTAACTTTACCGCAATAGCCGCCAACCTGAACATCGCTCCGGTGTTGATGGGCAACGTAACCCTTTGGAAACCATCAACAACCGCTATTTTATCAAACTACTATCTGATGCTGTTGTTCAAAGAAGCCGGTATTCCCGATGGCGTTATCAACTTCTTGCCCGGCAGCGGCGCTACCATCAGCAATGTGGTCTTCAAATCTCCCGACTTTGCAGGCGTACACTTTACCGGAAGTACAACTGTTTTTAATGCATTCTGGAAAACTATCGGAGATAATATCAACAATTACAAAACCTATCCGAAAATTGTGGGCGAAACCGGCGGAAAAGACTTTATCTTCGCACACCACTCTTCCGATTCCCGCGAATTGGCAGTGGCGCTCCTACGCGGTGCGTTTGAGTATCAAGGACAAAAATGCTCGGCTGCCTCCCGCGCATACGTCCCAAAATCGCTGTGGAAAGAAACGTTAGACCATATTAAAGAGATGATGAAAACGGTGAAAATGGGCTGCGTGCGCGATTTCTCCAACTTCATCAATGCAGTAATTGACGAAAAATCGTTCGACAATATTGCCGGATATATTGATAGAGCAAAAGCATCGAAAAATGCTGAAATAGCGTTGGGCGGCAAATATGACAAATCGGTGGGATATTTTGTAGAGCCTACCATTATCGTGGCTAAAACTCCCGATTATGAATCTATGGTGGACGAAATTTTCGGACCGGTGTTAACCGTTTACGTTTACGACGACAATAAGTTTGAAGAAACGCTGAAGTTGTGCGACAACACCTCCTCTTATGCGCTTACCGGCTCTATTTTCGGTAGAGATCGCTATGCCGTAAACTTCGGAATGAACGTATTACGTTACTCAGCGGGTAATTTCTATATCAACGATAAATGTACCGGCGCGGTAGTGGGCAACCAACCGTTTGGCGGCGCACGCGCTTCCGGAACAAACGACAAAGCCGGCAGCGAACTGAACCTATATCGTTGGATCAGCCCGCGTACTATTAAAGAAACATTGGTACCCCCTGTGAATTACGGGTATCCGTTTTTGGGATAAACCTTAGCTTTTATTGAATTTATGCTCAATGCTATTTTACAAGCATTAGAAGAGTTGCCCGCTCGCAAAATTACCGATATATTTACCGATATAAATACCGATAAGTTATCAAAAGCAGAATTGGAGTTTTTATAAAGGAAGAAAATATAGAATTAATAAAAATGGAAACCCATAAAGCCGGCTTCGTAAACATTATCGGCAATCCCAATGTGGGAAAAAGCACGCTCATGAACCGTTTGGTTGGTGAGCGTTTGTCTATTATTACCGCAAAAGCCCAAACTACCCGCCACCGAATTAAAGGGATTGTAAACGGGGAAGAGTACCAAATTGTCTATTCCGACCTGCCCGGAATCTTAACACCCGCTTACAAGATGCAGGAGTATATGATGCGGTTTGTGAATGAATCGCTGAAAGATGCCGACCTGATTCTGTATGTGATTGAATGTGGGGAAACCAATTATAATCAAGAGATTATTGATAAGTTGCAACAGATAACTATTCCCATATTGTTGGTTATTAATAAAACAGATAAAGCGAAAGAGGAGGTTATTTCAACTACCAAAACAGATTGGCAGAACTTGTTGCCCAAAGCAGAAACCATTGAGATATCGGCGCTTACCGGAAATCACGTGAATCTGTTGTTAGAGAAAATCATCACGTTGCTGCCGGAATCGCCGCCATTTTTTCCAAAAGATGAATTGACCGACCGCCCGGTGCGGTTCTTTATTTCAGAAATTATTCGGGAGAAGATCCTGATGTTGTATAAAAAAGAGATACCCTACAGCGTAGAGGTTGTGATTGAGAGTTTTAAAGAAACGGAAGAGATTGTCCATATCGGCGCGATGCTTTACTGCGAACGGGAGAGCCAAAAAGGGATTATTATCGGAAGTAAAGGAGTTGCTATTAAACAATTGGGAATAGAATCCCGACATGCGATTGAGGATTTTTTGGAAAAACATGTTTTTTTAGAGATCTCGGTAAAAGTGCTTAAAGATTGGCGCAATCAGGATTTGGTGATGAAGCGGTTTGGGTATTTGCAGAATTAGGCAAAATAAAATAGATTTCAACATAACAACCGTTAGGTTTTTCTATCTTTTTAACAAGTTTATAATTTGGATCTGCTTTTAAAATGCCATGACTTATATAACATTCCAAGCAACTGACATAGCGCAAATAGATAACACTATTGCGTATATTAAAAAATAAAAAATGCTAACAATCCATTTATCAAATCATTAGCATTTTAACAAGTGCCCAGGACAAGAGTCGAACTTGCACGGGAGTCCTCCCACTACCCCCTCAAAGTAGCGTGTCTACCAATTCCACCACCTGGGCAATGCAGACGGCAAAAATAGGATTTTTTTATTTCCATTTAAGAGCATTCAATTTTTTATAATTTTGCGCGTTATCAATAATGATATTATTACAAAATGTACAATTCAGCAGCTCCTAAAAAGAAACAACAGAAAATAGTAATATCTAGATCAAAATGGATCATTCCATTTTGGATAATATTTTTATTCGGGTTATTTGCTTTAGCCTTATTATTTACTTTTATTTCGTTAGGTTGGTTGGGTTTTATGCCCTCTTTTTCTGAGTTGGAAAACCCGCGTACCAACTTAGCTACAGAGGTTTATTCCTGCGATGGCGAACTACTAGGCAAATACTATTTTGAAAATCGCTCTCCCTGCAAATACGATGAACTTTCCCCGCACCTGATTAATGCTTTAGTAGCCACTGAAGATATTCGTTTTGAAAAACATTCTGGAGTAGATATTAGGGCATTGGGTCGTGTTTTTTCAGGATTAATAACCCGTTCAAAAAAGGGTGGAGGAAGTACTATTACGCAGCAGTTGGCTAAAAATCTCTTTCCTCGAGACCCCGATGCAGGTACATTAAGTACAATCACTACAAAATTTAAAGAATGGGTGGTTGCGATTAAATTAGAACGTGAATATGCAAAAAACGAAATTTTAGCTATGTATTTGAATACTGTGGATTTTGGAAACAACTCCATGGGGATAAAGTCTGCTGCAGCTACCTATTTTAATAAGATTCCAGCCGACTTAAATATTGAAGAGGCTGCTTTATTAATCGGGATGTTAAAAGCACCTACAAAATTTAGTCCTAAAAGAAACCCTACAGCATCACTACAAAGAAGAAATGTAGTAATAGAACAACTCTATAAATATAATTATTTAACAAAAATTGAATGCGACTCCATTAAGAAAATTTCAATTGATTTGTCGCAATTTGCTATGCAAAACCATTCTACAGGAATAGCCACCTATTTTAGAGAATATTTGCGACAATGGTTAACTGATTGGTGTAAAAACAACCCTAAGCCTGACGGCTCTTATTATGACATTTATAAAGACGGCTTAAAAATTTATACCACTATAGATTCACGAATGCAAAAACACGCTGAAAAAGCTGTTCAAGAACATGTGTGCAATTACCTACAGCCGATTTTTAATAAGCATATTAAAGGACTAAAAAATGCGCCCTTTACAAACATTTCTGAAGAAGAAACAAAACGCATTATCAATGCTGCTATGAAACGCTCTGAAAGGTATTCTCTATTGATTGATGAGGGGGCCTCAAACGAAGAGATTCAAAAAGCATTTAATACTAAAGTAGAAATGAAAATATTAACCTGGGACAGAGGAATGATTGACACAGTGATGACTCCCATAGATTCCATACGTTATATGAAATCTTTTTTACACTGTGGTATGATGGCTGTTGAGGTTAACTCGGGTCATGTAAAGGCTTACGTTGGAGGATTAAATTACCAATATTTTCAGTACGATCATGTAAAACTTTCCAAACGACAAGTAGGTTCAACGTTTAAGCCTTATGTTTACACCGTAGCATTACAATCAGGGGAGTATTCGCCCTGTACAATGGTACCCAACATGCCGGTTACTTTTCATTTGCCCGAAGGAACTACTTGGACACCAAGAAATTCAAGTGACCACAAAAGAGGTTTGATGCTCCCATTAAGTGAAGCCCTCGCAATGTCTCTCAATTATATTTCAGCATATTTAATGAAACAATTTGGACCACAGGCTGTTATAAAATTGGTGAGAAGTATGGGTATTACTTCAGAGATTCCGGCTGTTCCATCTATATGTTTAGGTTCGTGTGATTTGTCTCTGTATGAACAAGTAGGCGCGATTAATTGTTTCCCTAACCAAGGGGTTTATGTAGAGCCCACTTTCATTACAAGAATTTGTGATAATAACGGTAGTACTATTTTTGAATATGTTCCTAAAACTAATGAAGCAATGGACCAAATCACGGCTTTTAAAATGGCTAAACTTATGCAAGGTGTGGTTGATTATGGTACCGGAGCGCGGCTTCGTGGACAATACAAACTTAATTTTCCTCTTGCTGGGAAAACAGGAACTACCGATAATCAATCAGATGGATGGTTTGTAGGTTACACTCCTGTACTTGCTGCAGGAGTTTGGGTAGGGTGTGAAGATAGAGCAGCCCATTTCAGATCGATTGCTTTAGGACAAGGTGCGCGAACTGCCATGCCTGTATTTGCTTTATTTATGCAAAAATGTTACGAAGACAAAGCACTCCCTTATCATAAAATTGTTGCCGAGCCGGAAAAATACTCAGGATATAACTTCATTATACCTGCTGCTTATACTGGAGACCCCAGCGGATGTAACGAAAAACCAAGAGAAAAAAAACGACCCGATTTCGACTAAACTTTTCTAATTACAAAGAGAAAGCACCAAAAAATATAAACAACTATTAGAATATCAGTTTTTTCTGACTTCGTCAATGCGTACCCCAAATAAGGAATTGTAAGCAACTTTTAAATTCTTTTTAAAAAATCGAACACCGTTTTCACGGGATTAAACGTGCTTAGCGGCACTTCTGCAAAAATTGTGATCCAATCTGCCATTGCGCCGTTCCAAAGTCCGGGCAACTCCATCGCTGCCAACGTTCTTCCCTCATAAGATTTCTCCGAAATAAAACCGGTATATGGGTCAACATAGTTGTTGAGGTCGAAAAACTTTCCATTCACATCTTTATAACAACAAAACATATCCACCGGATTAAAATGGGAGGCAGAAGCCATAAAATCTTTTTGTTTTGGATTATTCATATCTATTTGAGAAGACTCTACGATTTGCAGTGAGGTATCTCCTTTTCTATTGGTTACCCAGAAAGGACCTCCTCCGGGTTCTCCCTCATTCTTCACTACCCCGCAAATACGCATAGGACGATGCAACTTATTTAAGAGTTCCTCGCGGGTTGGATTTTCAGTACCAAACTGGATCATTAATTCCCACTTTGCAAAGTCAATAATTTCTTGTAAACAACTATTGCACAATTTACTATCCATTAATTGTTTTTGATATTTATAACTTTTTTCTTGCAAGTGTAACAGATAGCCTGCCAATGCTTTTTTATAAACGATAGTCGGCTCTAATTTATCTTCTGTAATTACATTATCAATATTTTTCACGAACACTAAGTCGGCATGAATATTGTTCAGATTGTTGATGAGTGCGCCATGTCCGCCCGGGCGGAACAGCAAATTGCCCTCTTTATCTCGAAAAGGAGTATTGTTCAGTTCTGCCGCCAACGTATCTGTAGAAGGCGCTTGAATAGAATAGGTTATTTGATAAGTAACTCCAAATCTTTTCTCATATTTTCCTTTTACCTGCGAAACCAACTCATTGAATTTTTCCAAATGATTGGGCGAAACCGTAAAGTGCAATCTGCAAACGCCATCCCCACTGCGGGCATATTCTGCCGATTCTACCAAATGCTCTTCCGTTGCGGTACGAATCTCGTCATCATATTTATGAAACTTTAATAACCCTTTGGGCAGATTTCCATAGTTCAACCCATTTTCTTCCAACAAATACTCAAAAGGAATTTTAGATTTTTCATCTTTCACAGCCATCTCAAACGATACTCCTTTTTTTTCAATAATCTCTTGCAAGTCTTTAAAAAAAGCAAAATCCTTAATTCTATTTAGATAGAGTTTTGCTTTGTCGCTTAGCCTCTCTGATTGTATTGCTTCATACAGATCTTTAAACATTCGGGAAGCTGCTCCCGAAGCGGGAACGAACTTAATAATTTCTTTATCTTGAGACAATAGATCATATACTCTCATCCAATGTTCAACCTCATCATTGGAGAATTTTACGATACCGTCTCCAATAGAAACATTTCGATGAATATTTGCAAAATCGAAACCTGAAATAAAAAAAGCAAACTGCTTTTCCACGCTTTGGGGTTCACTGCCGCGCTGCGACATAAAAGCTAAATCTTGTGGGGTAAAATCAATCATAAAATATTAAATTTGATGCGCTACAAAAGAATAATTTTTTTTGGTTTTTATATTATGTTTTATTCTTGAGCAATCACTAGGATAAGGGAAAATATTACTTTATTTTCTTTTTATGATTGCCATGCTTTTAAACACGCCGTTTTATCAATTATTTCATCATTAATGATAAATGAATCAGCAACTTTTCCAAGATAATTAGCGTGTTCAAAAGTCAACTTCTGCTCAGTTTCAACAATAAAACTACCGTAGTTGTAGCAAAATAGATTTTCTTGGGTGTGAATATCAAATCCAAAATTGTTGCCGAAACTCATTTTGCACAACGCCTCAATAATACCGCCAAACTGACAGGTAAATACAGAGATAATTTTTTTATTATGAATATTTTCAACCATAAAATTAAAAACCTCTTTAAGTTGGTTAAGATTTGGATTTCCAAATTTATCGGGTTTATGTTTAATAAGATAAATGTGATTTTCAGGTTTTTTAAATTCAGGAGAAATAATATTGTAGGCTTTTTCGGTAGCAACAGCAAAAGAGACTAATGTGGGAGGCACGTTCAAGTGTTTGAAAGTTCCGCTCATAGAATCTTTTCCGCCAATGGCGGGCAAATGAAAGTAGTTTTGAACGCTTAAAGCGCCCAACAATGCAGCAAATGGTTTTCCCCACTTTTCTTCATCTTTCCCCAATTTTTCAAAATATTCTTGAAAAGTGAAACGGATTTTACGATAATCGCCACCCACAGCCACTATTTTCGCCATTGATTCAATGATGGCGTATTGAGCGCCATGAAAAGGAGAACACTCAGAAATAAAGGGATTGTAGCCAAATGTTAAGATACTGCAAGTGTCAGTATATCCATTTCGTACAGGCAGTTTTTGTACACTTGCCTGTGTTTCTGACAGTTGGTATTTTCCTCCGAAAGGCATCAATACCGTTGTCGCCCCGATAGTAGAATCGAACATTTCGATCATGTTTTGCTGTGAAACTATGTTGAGGTCGGACAGAATTGATTCAATATGTTTTTGGAGATTTGTTTTGGCTAATTTTTTAACCGCAAAGGCGCAAAGGATCTTCGCAAAGGTCGCAAAGAATAAATTTCCGAGATTCAAAACCTTGCGTTCTTTGCGCAAACCCTTTGCGTCCTTTGCGGTTAAATTTAATAGAGATGTTGCTCGTATTGTTTCTAGAATGTTTACCTTAATGTTCGTTTTTTGGCGAACACCGGAAGTGTTGATAAATTGGCGGGAGATATTTACAATAGTATTACCGTTCCATTTTATTTTCAGGCGATTGTCATCGGTAACGCGTGCAATTACCGTGGCTTCAATATTCTCTTTTCTACAATGTTCAATGAAGATTTCTACGTCTTCAGGGGCAACCACCACGCTCATTCGTTCTTGTGATTCACTGATTGCCAATTCGGTACCATTCAGTCCTTTGTATTTTGTTTTCACGGCGTTAAGGTCAATCTCCAATCCGTCAGCCAATTCTCCAATAGCAACACTCACTCCTCCTGCGCCAAAGTCGTTCGATTTCTTTATCAATCGTGTTACTTCCGGGTTTCGGAACAGTCGCTGAATTTTACGTTCTTCCGGTGGGTTTCCTTTTTGTACTTCAGCGGCGCACAGTTCTAACGAAGTTTCGGTATGTTCTTTTGAAGAACCTGTGGCGCCGCCAATGCCGTCTCTTCCGGTTCTTCCGCCAAACATGATGACTATATCTCCGGCTGTAGGTTTTTCTCGTCTCACATAATCTGCCGGAACCGCGCCAACCACTGCGCCTATCTCCATTCTTTTTGCCTTGTAGCCGTCGTGATAAATCTCTCTAACATGTGTACATGCCAGCCCGATTTGATTTCCGTAAGAGGAGTAGCCATGAGCGGCAGTTTTTGAGATGACACACTGGGGTAATTTGCCTTCCATCGTATTTTCCACCGGCTCAGTAATGTCGCCGGCGCCGGTAACACGCATTGCCTGATATACGTAGCTTCTGCCGCTCAGCGGGTCGCGAATAGCACCGCCCACACAAGTAGATGCTCCACCAAAAGGCTCAATCTCAGTAGGATGGTTATGAGTTTCATTCTTGAACATTAACAGCCATTTTTCCACTTTCCCGTCAACATCCACATCTACAAAAATGCTGCAAGCATTGATCTCTTCCGATACCTCCATATCTTCCAAATTTCCGCTCTTGCGTTCATATTTGCCGCATATTGTCGCTAAATCCATCAATGTCATCGGTTTTTTACCCCCATGCACATATTTTCTTAATTCTACGTATTGATTAAAAGCATCTTGCAATTTATCTTGAAACAAAGATGGCGCAAAGGAAACTTTTTCAATCTCCGTTTCAAAAGTAGTGTGTCGGCAATGATCGCTCCAATAGGTGTCCAATACTTTGATTTCTGTTTCAGTAGGGTCGCGCTGTTCATCATTTTTAAAATAGTTCTGCACAAACAGAATATCTTCTAACGACATTGCCAAGCCGTGTGTTTTTCTAAAATTTTCTATTTCGTCTTCTGAAAACTCAATAAAACCATTGAAAACAAGAATATCTGCAATCTCAACATTTTCGGAAGCATCCAAGATATCCATATTTTTTTCTCGCGCTTCTACTTCGTTAATGCAGTATTTTTTAATGCGTTGCAAGTTTTCTTCAGTAACAGAATCATCAAACAAAAATAGTTTGGAACTCTTGATAATTGCTTCGCTTTTAGGGTCAAGCAACTTCAGACATTGGGAAGCGCTGTCGGCGCGTTGATCAAATTGTCCGGGGAGGAACTCAATTGCAAAATAGGGTAGAGAAGTTGTGCAAAACGTCTCTACAGTAACATCATCGGTTACCGGCTCCGAAAATACCGATGTAATTGCTCTTTCCAATAAGCGTTCATCAATATTAAAAACATCATATACAACGATTAATCGTAATTCATTAATCAGTAAATGAAGATTATGGTTCAATTCATTTTTCAAAGATTCGGCTTCTACTTGAAATCCTTTTTTCTTTTCTATAAAGAGGCGTGTTTTTTGGAAGATACACATGAATTTTGAAATATCATTATTTAGTATTGTATTAATTAGAAAATGATTCGTGTAAAAAAACACGCCATACTCTATTAACTGTTTTCCTGCAATTTTCTGTTTACTTTCAATAAATTAATAGTATAAGAAACAATATTATGCGTTTCCTGTACAATGCTAATGTAAACCATACTTACTTTAGTGCTTGCCTTATTGATTTGAATACGTTTCAATTGACGGCGTTTCATTTCGGCAAACTGATTTACCAAGTCTTTATTGTTGATATACAAATCTTTTCGTGCTTCGTAATTGCCGGTTTCAATAATATGAACGGCTTCTTTTAAGAAACTTGTTACATTCTTGGAGGTTTCCCGAATTTCAGCTTTCTGTTCATCATCAAGCGGATTGAAGTTATTATCAATATGTTCTTCACAAGCCACGCTCATCCGGGCAAGGTCATATACCAATTCTCCGATAAAGTCGTTTGCCTGATGAAAATAGAGTCCGCGTTCAAAAGCATCTGTTTCAGAAAGTTTTCTAATACCAAGCGTTCCCATCCTTTTTATTTTCTTCACATCATCTTTATGGCTGTCAATCTTTGCGGCTAAGTTTCTTAAAACTTTCACATCTTCATTACAAAAAGCATTCACTACTTGTTGGTATCTTTCAGTGAGATAGTTCAATGTATCTACTGAGTTTTCTTTACAATATTTTCTCAATAATACTAAAGCTTCGTTGGTATCATCGTTAGCCATAATATCATCCATAGTTTGCGAACTATCCTCTTTTTTAGAGTTTCTTTTACGGAACACAATATGATTACGTATGAGAATAATTGCAGCAATTACAATAATAATAATTAAGGCTGGTTCTTTTCCAAACCAAATAACAGTCAGCACGATAGCTGTAATAATGAATGCAGCAATCGCCGTAATAAACCACCCTCCAATGACATTAATCACTCCACTTACCCTATATACTGCGCTTTCTCTTCCCCATGCTCTATCTGCTAACGAGGTACTCATGGCTACCATAAATGTAACATAAGTAGTGGATAAGGGTAATTTCATGGAGGTTCCTAAGGCAATTAAAGAGCTGGCAGTAACTAAATTAACGGCTGCCCGCAGTTGGTCGAACGCGGCTCCATCTTCTAATTTAATTCCTTCTCTGCTAAATCGTTTATTTATCCATCGAGAAACGGCATTGGGGGTATTATTCACAATATAGGTACTCATTCTTCTTGAGCCGCGCACTACATTTCGCGCCAATGCCGAAGAGCTGAACATCTCTTCACCCTCTCCCTGCCGTGATAAACTCACCTCGGTTTTGATCACTCTTCTTGCTTTTTTAGAAGTGATTAATGCCATTACCATAATCGCTCCGGCGCCCATCAGGAAATACCATGGGGCGGTATATAATTCTCCTCCGTTTTTCAGAGAAGCCAAAGCAGTCATGGGGATATCAATATTGCCTCCTCCTGCTGCCATATATTTTTGAAAGGCTGAAAGCCCTGCCAAAGGCAGCCCTATGAAATTCACAAGATCGTTTCCGGCAAACGCCAACGCTAACGAAAATGTTCCGAAAAGCACAATCACTTTAAGGATGTTAACTTTAAGCCAATGTAATAAATACATTATAACGGTAAAAAAACAAAAACAGTAGATAACAATTTCTCCCGAGTAAGATAAGATTTCGTTCTTCAGTTCCGCTGTCATAAAGGCAGCATCTCTTAACCCTTTGATCAACATAAAATAAACAATGATCGTAATTGCAATTCCTCCAAAAGGTCCTGCCAAATATTTCAAAGTTTTTTTATAATCGAAAGTAAAAATAAGCCGCACTACATATTGAATAAATGTTCCGAAAATGAAGGCGAACGCTACTGAAAGGAAGATTCCCAAAATTACCTGCAATGCTTTATCAGTATTTAATAACACTGCATAAGAATAATCCGAATTGTTAAAAATTTTGATAGTTGCCATGGCAAAAGTAGCCCCGAGGAGTTCAAATACCAATGAAACGGTGGTAGAGGTAGGTAATCCAAGCGTGTTAAAGAGATCTAATAGGATAACATCCGTTAACATTGCAGCAATAAAAATGAATATTAGTTCTCTAAAAAAGAAATGTTGTGGTTGAAATATTCCGTTTCGGGCAATCTCCATCATGCCGTTGCTAAACGCGGCTCCTACAAATACGCCCAAAGATGCTACAGCAAATAACAAAATAATATTACCCGATTTGCTTCCAATAGCAGAATTGAGAAAATTCACAGCGTCGTTACTAACTCCGACGGTTAAATCGAAAATAGCCAGACAGAACAGAAAACCGACAAGGAGGATGTAAAATGTTTCGGTGGGCATAAAAGATATGGTTTACGGTTCGTAATTTCATTTATAATGTTCCGCCGATCATAAATGTTGCCGCCAAAGCAACGATAGCGTAGAGTTCAGGGAACACGGCTAAGATCAGTGTTTTTCCAAACACGTCGTATCCGGCGCCAATTCCGGCAATACCGTTGGCACAAATTTGTCCCTGGCGGATTGCGGACAACAATCCAACCGAGCCCAATGCCAATCCGGCGCCAAAAATAGCAGCTGCCTGAAACATAGTAATTTCGAGAACAAGGTGCTTTGCTAACAGGAAGTATCCTAGAAAGCCGTACAATCCTTGAGTTCCGGGAAGTGCGCTCAATACCATGTAATTACCAAATGCGTCGGAATTTTTTTTCAATGCACCAACGGCTGCATTTCCTGTAATAGTAACGCCGTATGCGCTACCAATTCCTGCCAGTCCAATCATAAGACCGATTCCAATGTAAGCTAAAATAATAGGTTCCATAAATGTTTTTTATTTAATGATTAATGATTAATGGTTAATGGTTAATGGTTAATGGTTAGTGGTTTATAGGTTTATAGGTTTATAGGTTTTAGGTTTATATATTCTAACTTCTAACTTCATACTTCTAACTTCATACTTCTTACTTTTTTATAACTTTTTCAACAAACACTCCATTTTCTGTATAAACTTTTACAAAATAGATTCCGTTCGGCAAGTGTGAAATATTGATTGAGTAGTGAGTAGTGAGTAGTGAGTAGTGAGTACTTACGGCTCGCCCGTAAATATCAAACACCTCAATACTCGTAACTTGTAACTCGTAACTCGTAACTCGTAACTC
>JAITUN010000316.1 GCA_031286285.1 Bacteroidales bacterium
AGTATAGAGTAGTGAGTATAGAGATTTTTGATATTTATGGGAGAAAATTGTCTCAAATTCCAAATTTCACCTCCATACCCTCCGCCAGCGGGGGAGATTTATCTCACTACTCATTACTCCATAGATATTTCGCACTTGCCGAACGGAATCTATTTTGTGAAGATTCTAACAGAAAAGGGAATGATAATCAGAAAAGTGGTAAAGTGTGAACTGTGATTTTTATGATTAATAAGAGATCTGCTCGGATTTGGTACGGCAAAAACCTCATCTTTTTTTTAAAAATATTTTGTGGAAAATACTTTTTTTATCTATTTTTGCAGCGAATATAAAAGACACTTGTAAACTACAATCATTATGAACATTGCATCTACTTTAATTGTACATCCTGTTAATTTAGAGCAGGAAAACGTCTTAAAGGCATTTTTCGAGGCTTTCAAAATTAGATTTGAAGTAACCAAACAAAATCCATATAATGAAGATTTTGTGAATATGGTCTTGCAAGCTGAAGATAACATAAAACAGGGTAAAGGGAAAAAAGTTACATCTGAAGAATTTGATAACCTATGGAAATAGTCCTCTCGCCCGAAGCCTTGGAACATATAGAATATTGGAAGAGAACTAACAATGTTGCTGTTCAAGAACGTATTAAGGCACTTAAAAATGCAATTATAGTTTCTCCCTACCAGGGTATAGGCAAACCCGAACTGCTTAAAAATGAACTCACAGGAAAATGGTCGAGGCGGATTGACAGGAAAAACCGATTTGTGTATGCAATAGAGAATGATACACTTTATATCTATTCGTTAAAAGATCATTATTAATGAAAACAGCCCTCAATAGCAGCAGGATTGAAATCTAACCACTAACCACTAAAAAAAATGCCTCCTAAAAAAACATTACACTGCTCATTTTGCGGAATCCCTATTTTGAGAAATGAGTTTCACGTAACAGGAATTGCAGGTACAATTTGTGAAGATTGTATTGAAGCTGCTAGTGAAATCCTTAAAGATTTTCAAATTCAAACAAAAAAAAGAAGCAAAAGAAGCGAACTGAAATTCAAATTATTAAAACCCATTGAGATTAAAGAGAGATTGGATGAATATGTCATTGGACAGGAAGAAGCCAAAAAAGTGATCTCCGTTGCGGTGTATAATCACTACAAACGACTGCTCCATGCTGCTCAAGACAACAATGAAGTAGAGATTGAGAAATCGAACATCATGTTGGTAGGCGAGACAGGAACCGGAAAAACGCTGTTAGCCAGAACTATCGCTCGTTTATTAGATGTGCCGTTTTGTATTGCCGACGCCACCGTGTTTACTGAGGCAGGCTATGTGGGTGAAGATGTGGAAAGTATCCTCTCGCGCCTGCTCCAAGCCGCTGACTATGACGTAGAAAAAGCGGAGCGCGGCATTGTGTTCATTGACGAAATTGACAAAATTGCACGCAAAGGCGCCGATAACCCTTCCATTACCCGCGATGTTTCGGGCGAAGGCGTGCAACAGGCAATGTTGAAATTGTTGGAAGGCACCACCGTAAACGTTCCACCAGAAGGAGGTAGAAAACATCCGGAGCAAAAGTTTATCGTGGTAAACACACAAAACATTCTGTTTATTGCCAGTGGCGCTTTCAACCAAATGGATAAAGTTATTGCAGAACGTTTGAATACCAACCGCATAGGCTACAATCAGGAAAACAGAGTGTTGGACAAAAACAACATGATGCAGTATATTACCGCTCAGGATTTGAAAATGTTTGGCCTAATTCCGGAATTGTGCGGGCGTTTCCCTATGATTACCTATTTGTCTTCCTTAGATAAAGTTGCCCTTAAACGTATTTTGTTAGAACCCAAAAATGCACTAATTAAACAATATGAACGTTTATTTATTTTTGACGGAATTGAACTTTCTTTTTCCGAAGATGCCGTCGATTTTGTGGTGGACAAAACGATAGAACTGAAATTGGGCGCACGGGGTCTGCGCTCCATCATGGAACGGATAATGACCAATGCCATGTACGAATTTCCATCTTCGGGAAAAAAGAAAATTGAGATTGATAAAAAGTATGCAGCTGAACAGATGGGGGAGAAATGAGTAGTGAGTAGTGAGTAGTGGCAACCTTAAATATGAAATATTTTATTTATTTTTTTCTTGGATCTTTGTTTTGTTTGATGACAAGTTGTGAGGGGTATAAACATCCCACTCTTCCCAAAGTTCATGTTGATTTTTTGGTGTATCCTAACGATGTCTCCTATCTTGAGCTGAATTTAATAGGTGGGCATATCTATGTTACCGGCGGAATAAATGGAATTGTTATTTATAGATTAAGTGAATGGGACTTTACCGCTTTCGACCGAGCATGCCCTTATGATTGGGACGATGTTGATGAGCCTCGTGTTGCAGTTGAAAATGATGGTATTACTCTAAAATGTGAAAAATGTGGTTCATTATTCAATATTTTAGATGGAGGAGTAATAACCGGCAATTCAAGATTTCCATTAAAACAGTACTATACAAAATTTGACGGAATGAGATTGCGAGTACATAGTTAGAAGTTAGAAGTTAGAAGTTAGAAGTTAGTATATTGTAATCATTAATCATTAATCATTAACCATTAAATATGACCCCTTTAAATTTCAAAGACACCCGCTCCGGTTTTGGAGAAGCCTTGTTACAACTGGGAAAAGAAAATTTCAATGTGTTTGCTTTATGTGCCGATTTGACCGGCAGTTTGAAAATGGACGCTTTTAAGGCAGCATTCCCCGAACGTTTTATCCAATGCGGTATCGCAGAAGCCAACATGGTTGGCATCTCCGCAGGCTTGGCGCTAAGCGGCAAGATTCCTTTCTGCGGCTCTTTCGCTGCATTTGTTACCGGTAGAGTTTATGACCAAATTCGCATGGTGGTTGCCTACTCAAATCTCAACGTGAAGATTATCGCTTCTCACGCCGGCATTACAGTGGGAGAAGATGGAGCTACCCACCAGATTATGGAAGATATCGGACTGATGAAGATGTTACCCAACATGACCGTAATCAATACTTGCGACTTTAACCAGACCAAAGCCGCAACGCTGGCTATTGCCAAACACATAGGACCGGTATATTTACGCTTCGGACGCCCCGTCGTCCCAAATTTTACCCCCGAAAACCAACAGTTTGAAATTGGAAAAGCAAACCTGCTTAAAGAGGGTAAGGATGTTACCATAATAGCCACCGGACACTTAGTATGGCACGCTTTAGAAACTGCCGAACAATTGAAAGAAAAAGGAATTGATGTGGAAGTTATCAATATTCACACTATAAAACCTTTAGATGAAGAAGCCATTTTAAAGAGCGTTCGTAAAACCAATTGTGTAGTTACTGCTGAAGAGCATCTCCGAAATGGCGGTCTGGGAGACTCCATCGCCCAACTGTTGGCGCGCAAACATCCTGCCCCAATAGAAATGGTGGCTGTTGATGACCTCTTTGGAGAATCAGGAACCCCCGAACAACTGATGAAAAAATATGGATTGGACACTCCGCATGTGGTTCTTGCAGTTGAGAAAGTGTTAGAAAGAAAGATTGAAGGACTGAAGGATTGAAGGATTGTCATTTCGAGCAAAGCGAGAAATCTCAACCACTAACCACTAACCACATTAACCATTAATCATTAATCACTAATCATTAATCATTAACCATTGAAAACTTCCGCAATGATTTTTGCAGCCGGATTAGGCACACGCTTATATCCATTAACGGCAAACAAGCCCAAAGCTCTCGTGGAATATCAAGGAAAAACGTTATTGGAACAGGCATTGTATAAAGTTTTAGATGCCGGAATCAAACATATTGTTATCAATGTACATCATTTTGGAGAACAAATTATTGAGTTCATTAACCAACATCATTTTAATGCTCAAATTGAGATCTCTGATGAAAGAGAAAAATTGATGGATACCGCCGGTGGTCTCAAATTCGCCGAACCTCTTTTTAAAAAAAGCGATAATATCCTTTTATATAATGTAGATGTGATTTCAAGTATAGATTTGAAGAGGTTTTGCAATAATTCTCAATTCTCAATTCTCAATTCTCAATTCTCAATTGCTTCCCTTGCTGTTCGCCACCGCAAAACCTCACGCTACTTCCTTTTTGAAGAACCGGAATTAAGACTATGCGGCTGGGAAAATACCAAGACAAACGAAAAAAAAATCTGTTACAAAGTAGATAATCCAACCGCATTGGCATTCAGTGGCATTCATATTGTGAATAAAAAAATTTTGGATTTGATACCTAAAAACAAAAAAATATCGTTTACACCTCTGTAC
>JAITUN010000321.1 GCA_031286285.1 Bacteroidales bacterium
GAGGGATTAGCTGCTGTAATGCCATACGAGGGATCATATTGGGGATATATTAATAAAAATGGTGAAATGGTCATCGAACCACAATTCAGAAGAGCTGCCATGTTTCAAGATGGATTAGCATCTGTGTATATTGATGGAAGATGGGCTTTAATTAATATAAAAGGTGAACATATCCGTGATATAGATGAGCCGTTAAACTGGAGGTCATACAGCCAAGGTTTTCCCGGCTATATGCCTTTGTTGCCTTAGATAGGGTTCAGGAGTTTAATGAAAAAGAATATAAAGAAATTCAACCCGGGCTATTATTGCTGGATCTAATTTAAAACGTCACACAAGGAGACGAAAAAATGAGTGGTAAAAATCTCAAAAACGCATTTATAGAAGCATTTGAACCGACTATGATAAATCAGGGTTTTTTACGTAAGGGTAAAATATTTCATCGTATTGTCAATAAGGAAATTGCGCAACTTCTTAGTTATTACAAATTTTCAGGACCGGAATTCACGATACAGTTTTCAATTATTCCTTTGTGCTCTGGATTAGAGTTTTCACTTTTTATGGATGATTCAAGATTATGTGAAGAGTTTGATAGTGTTGATTCTTGGGAATATGAATACGGAACTGATGAATACATCAAATATATGCCTGAAGCATTAAAATTATCAAAAGAATACTTATTCCCCTTGTTTGATTCAGCAATTAATTATGCAACATATTTAAAACTGTGTTCCCCTCATAGTCTTGGTCATCAGTTTTATATGACAAATATGGTGTTGGGCGAATATGAATTGTGTCAAAAATCAAGAGAAGCGCTTTTTAAACAAAGAGTTGAAGCATGTCAAAAAAACTGGGGTACAAACTTTCATATAGTCCCTTCTAGACGAGAGAAAAATGAGAGAGAGATTCATGAATATCAACGAATCAAAGAAGCAATGGATAAAAACGATCGTGAAACAATTGAGCAATATATTAATGAGCAGGAGCAAAAGTCACTTAAAAGCTATATAAAAACTTTTACTACTCCAAAAAAATATGAAAACTACCTAAATACCGGGCAGTTGCCTTTTGAGTTTGTGTACATAGGAATAGTAGAGCCAAAATATAGGTATGAAACCGAAGAAGCGATCTCTGAATTAAGAAAAGATTTAAATATACCCTATGATCCGTTTTCACAAGATTTTGCATATGAGAATGCAAAATCAGAAGATATTGAAATATATTTAGGGCTTTATAATAAAATAGATAATGAAGATAAAAAATTTGTTTTAATGCAAATGTTAATAGCTTCAATAGAGGATCAAGAAAATGAGGGAAAATTTACTCATTATTGGAATATAGTAAAAAATTTAATTGAAAAAGATTTTTTGGTACATGAATATACTGTATGGTATTGGTGTCTTTATGAAGGTCAACATGAAAATTATTATGGAAAACACATGGAGAATGCTTGGAGAATAACTCCATATATGAGGGAATTATGGCATAAAATAAAAAATGAATTGAAAAATAATAATCCTGTATAAGCAAGCGGCACATAACAAACAGTAACTGCAAAATGCTCTGTTCTGGCATTTTGGGCTCCGAAAAATCCCAGCCGGCACATCCATCAGAAAAAGATCGAAAAACAAAAAAAGTATTGACACCCATCAACCCATAATATTATTTTACTATAATTGTGCATAGCACTGTGTTTGTATGGAGGCGCTGCCATTATGAAAAAACTTATATATGCTATACTTTGTTTGCTTTGTATTGCCTTGAGCGCAATCACTGGGATAAAGTTATGGGGGGCCGAAAAAGGAGAAGCATCTTTGAAAGATAATAATTACAGAGAAGAAATGGTCTATACGCCCGCTAGAGGTATTCTTTCTACCGGTGTTATATATGAATTTCGTGGAACTATGGATTTTAATGAATTTCGGGAACAAAATAATTTCTATTTAAAAAGGGTAGCCAATACTACTCTAATAGCCCAAACTCCGGTCGAAGCTGCTGAACTAGGGCACTTTCTTTTGTTTCCAGCTTTGCGTAGCAGACAGCAACCGCTCGAATATGTGGAGGGAGAATCTTCAATCGTTGTACTCCATTATTGTTACAAAACAGATAATTGGGCATTGCAGATAGAATTTCCTGCGGACTCTATTGTAATGGGTGAACCTAATATTTTTACGATAAATCGTTCGACAGGATACGTTGTTGAACTTTCCGCCAATCGTGGCAGCGCATTTATAAGAAGGTGGCGAAGGGGTAAAGGAGGGTGGCGAAGGGTATCAAGCCCCCCCTAACTATTAAATGATGTTCACACTAGGCACCGTATTTGAGAGTGATTAGGCTATGAATAATCTCAATATTAAACAGGAGTGAGTAAGCATGGAGTGGCAAAGATGAAAAAACTGTATTTGTTTTTAGGGCTTTCCGTTTTATTTTTACTTGCAAACACCGTTTTTGTTAGCGGGAGGAATGATATGAGCTCAAAAGAAATCCCAACTTTTGCCGAGTTAATTGAAAATGAAAATCTCAATGATATTAGCTTAACTATCTATTATATGAATCTATTTCGTCTTACTCGCGCACCTGTTAGATTGAGCGATTTAATAAATAGGTGGCACGATTACAAGGTTGTGGTTACAGGCGATGACTTATTAGAATACAAAGATTTACTTAGTCGACTAATCAATACCGAACTTATACCTGTAAAAAACGAATCTTTTGTTAATGCCCGATTGTATTATGTGTTTACACATGAGGAATACGGAGAGCTATTCAGCTTTTTAGTTTACGGAGGCGGTGACGTCATGTTTGTTAATGGACGTGAGGTTGAACATGACGCTGTTTTTTATGATATTGTGATACCATTTTTACCTGAGGATGCTGTCAAAACAATTGAAAGATATTTGAACAATTTGAACAAGAGTTCAGCGGAATCAAGTAATAAACATCAAGAGCAACTGCAAAGCATCGTAGAGAAAATTTTTGATATAAATATGGAAAATCGTGTTATATCGGCAAATATAGAAATAGTAAACTCCTTTGGATTTGACATTTTGTACGCAAAACTTCTGATTCCTGCCGATGATAAACATTTATTGTTTTACAATTACACACATTTAGAAAGGTTAGCCATTGATGATGGCGTACACTCTTTTCCATCATCAATATTAAGTAGATTTCCACATGGATTTGAACTGGATTATTATCATGCAGTTTATAGAGATGTAATAATGCAAGAGTCAATTCATGAAAGCATTACAGACACACAAGAAAAACACATCGCCTTCTCTCAAGAAGTGCAAGGAAACATCATTGTGATTCTTCGTGCTAGTCACCCAGCTTGGGAAATACCTGGCTAATTAGGGCTTGCCCAAAAATGTGAGTTGGAGTTTATTGGATATGTTTAATAAAGGACTATGTGAATATATGAAATTGCAATAGCACAACAGTACATAACAAACGGTAAGCGCTACAGGCACTGTGCGCGCCCCCCACTGGAAGAAATTGAAAAAATGATTGACTGTCGTCAACCCATAATATTATTTTACTATAATTGTGCATAGCACCGTACTAAAGGAGATTTACCATGAAACGCACGTTAGTATTTCAAGATGGAGATTCACAAAAGTTTTGGAGCATTGAAGTTAATGGAACCGGCTTTACCGTAAATTACGGAAGGCTTGGAACGAAAGGTCAATTCCAAACGAAATCTTTTGAAACCGAAGAAAAGTGTCAAAAGGAAGCAAGCAAGTTAATAGCCGAGAAAACAAGAAAAGGCTATAACGAACTGGCCGACGGCGCGGAAATGCCCGAGTTAGTTATTGTAGAGAAAGACCCGAACGCTTTTCAATTTAGTAAAGAACAAAAAGCGATGCTTAAAGAAAGGGTAGAGGATGAACAATATTCAAAAAAAGAAGCGAAATTACTTGAAAAACTTGTGTTAAAGCATATTATCCCGTGTTTTAACTTGAAAATTGTTGACGGCAAACCTACGCCATTAGACAGTTCTGTCGGCGGAATACCTTACTGCCCCATTGGTGAAGAACTGCCAAAGGATGAAAATGGAAACGAAATTCCATTACTTATACAATTAAATTTAGAAGGAATAGAGCTTCCCGGATATCCTAATAAAGGTATTTTTCAACTTTTTATGAAAGAAAATCCCCCCGATTTGGAGTGGGAAGATTTTGAAGAAATTATGCAGACAGGTAATCGCGCTCGATATTATGAAGACATAACCGCCGAATATCGAAAAGATATTCCCTATTCTAACCATAGTATGGCCGGCGCATGTGGTAATGACATGCCTGCCGATCAGCGCCATTATAAAATACAGCTTGAAAAAGGCTGGTCTATGTATCCATTGCTTTACGCAGAATTTTTCTCAAAAGAGGCATATATTTTTGGAAATTGCGAAATTTTCAACGAAATCTTAAAAATACTTGAATGCGAACAAACGCTTGCAGACATCGACCCGGAAGAATACTTTGATTATGACTCTGATTTTTTTGATGTTTTTAGTGATATGTTTCCGGATGTATCTAATATTGGCGGTTATGGGTCCACCCCGCAAGGCCAAACCAGCATTCCATATTCGGTTGCGAAAGACAAGAAAGACGCTAAATTGATTCATTTATCGGAAGATATAATTTCCTGGGGCGATTGCGGCTGCATTTACTTTTTTTACGAAGATATAACCAAAATAAAAAAAGACCAATCATTATGGGGATACGGGGATATGAGTTAAAACGGTAAGCACTACGGGCGCTCTTCGGGCGTTTTGGATAATATAAAGAAACAAATTTTAATAACGCCGCCCCCTTTTTGGAATTTATATGAAAAAAACGACAATATTCAAGGATTTTACAAAATACGTTAGCCTGAGTGTGCTTGGAATGCTATGTTTTTCCTTCTACGTTCTTGCCGATACTTTTTTTATCGCTCGGGCTTTAGGGGCAAATGGACTCACGGGATTGAATTTATCCATTTCTGTTTTTAGCGTTTTACAGGGCTTAGCCCTGATGATTGGTGTAGGAGGAGCAACACAATATACCATATTAAAAAGCAGAAATGAAACCGCCAATTCAATTTTTACATATTCCTTATTCATAGGATTATGTGTCGCAATAATATTTGTCATTATCGGATTATTATTGACGACATCATTGGCAAAAATGCTTGGCGCAGACAAAGCAACTTTACCACTGACAGTAACATATATGCGGACAATATTATATTTCTCACCGGCTCTTATATTAAATACCATATTAATTTTATTTGTCAGAAATGATAATAACCCGAAACTTGCTATGGCAGGAATGGTTACGGGCAGCTTTTCCAATATTGTATTGGATTATATCTTTTTATTTCCTTTGTCAATGGGAATGTTTGGCGCTGCTCTTGCCACAGGCCTCTCACTTATTCTTGGCATAATTGTCTTATCGCTACATTTTTTGAGGAAAAGCAATCAGTTAAATCTGTGCAAATGTAAAATTCACATTAAGAAAATAATAAATATCTTTTTATCAGGTTTTTCCGCAATGATCGGTGAATTATCCTTTGCCATTTCTTTGATTACTTTTAATCTTGTTATTTTGAGGATAGAAGGCAATATTGGAGTAGCGGCATACGGCATTGTCGCAAATATCGCTCTTATCTTAATATCTTTATTTACCGGGGTGGCGCAGGGCATTCAACCATTAATAAGTAAAGGTCATGGTAGCGGAAACAATATTTTAGTAAAGCAAACTATAAAATATGCGATAGCGCTGGTATTTTTATTGGCAATCGCTATGTATGGTTTAACATATTTTTATTCGACTGTCATTGTTACAGCATTCAACAGCGAGGTAAATATATCGCTTGCGCTATTGGCCCAAACAGGAATGAAAATATATTTTATAGGTTTAATCTTTGCGGGAATGAATATTGTTACAGCATCATTTTTTAGCGCCGCCGGCAACTCAAAAAAAGGGATAATTATTTCTCTTTTACGCAGTTGTGTAATAATTATCCCTTTGGTAATATTATTGAGTACAATATTTAAAATGAATGGAATATGGTTTTCTTTTGTACTTACAGAGTTTGTTGTGTGTGTATTGTCAATAGTGTTTCTTTATAAAAAGCTTAAAAATTATTAAAAAATACTTCGCATAACGAACGGTTAACGCTCCGCTGCCTTTTTTGAGGTATTTTGAGCTGTTTTGGGCGGTTGTGAGCCATATTACTTCGCGGTAAAACTTTCCGCGCGTCTGATTGATCAGACGTGGAGTTTCTACTGCAACGTTACTGCCGCGGTACAACAGCATAAATCGTTATCTCCATATTTATTCTTCATAATGCACCCTTTATTGGAGATATCTGTAGAAAATATAGTATATTTTTGTTTGCAAATCAATGATTGGGCGGAAAAATAAATTTTTATTAAAAAAAATTGACACCTGTCGGTCCATAATATTATTTTATTGTATGGTCGACTCTTATAAACCTTGTAACTATGTTTGCGGGGTTGCATTTATAATGCAACATGGGATTCTTCTGAAAATTGGAGATGAGATAGGTGGGAATGTTGGAATTGTGTGGCTAAGAAAAATGTCAGAAAAGTAAGAAGCATGTTCGACAATTTATAATGGCGCATTCTAGATAAACGCATTGCGCAAAACAGATAAATTGTGCCGTAAAGGATTGATATGTAACGATATAATGGGGTTTATATTATAAACATAATATGGTGCATTATGGCGTATATCGGGTAGTTATGTGCCATTTGCAATGATATATAAATATTGATCTAAAGATATTGACAAAGAAGAAAATAGGAGATCATAATTTTAATTAAGGGGTATAAATGAATAATAAACTATTTATAAAAATAATAATTTTTACATTGTGTACATTTGTGCTAGCTCTTACTTCTTGTAAATATGCTTTAACAGATGCTGGAGTATCAGTTGGAGTAGGAAATGTAATTATATTTTTTATTTTTAGTGCAATACTGACAGCAATAGTAGGTGGATTAGGATGCCTCTTGGGTTTAATTCCAATAATTGGCAAATTTTTAAAAATATTAATTGGCATAGGTATTATATTATGGTGGTTGGTACTTATAATAGGATGTATTGTTTCCTATGGTTGGGCAGTAATTCCATTAGCCATAATTGTAGTTATAATTTTGGGATGCCTAACAGGTGGTCCTGGAGGATTTATAATAATATTTTTCAAATAAAATAATAATGAATATAATGAAAAAAAGCAAACGGCACATAACAAACGGTATATGCTCAGTGCCTGTTCGGCGCTTCGGGTTCCGAAAAAACCCAGTCGGGCTTACGCCCTTTGTGGATTTTTACTCCACCACATTTTTACAGCCCTGCAAAACCTTCGGTTTCGCTTATCCGGGCTGTAAAAACGTCATATACCTTGAACGTTATGTGTAATTGGGGCAAGGCCGCAGGAGCCGCTAGAAGCATTAGGGAAGTTACTGATGCAGTATAGAAAATTTATATTTTTAACAAAAATGTTTACAAGGGCGATAGCGAAGCGCCTAAAGGAGAGGTAGATGAAGCAAAATTTTACAGTATTAATTGAACAGGGTGAAGATGGAGCTTATATAGCAACAGTTCCCGCATTGAAGAGTTGTTATACGCAAGCAAATACCATCCCTGAGCTACTTGAGAATGTCCATGAGGTCATTGAGATATGTTTAGAGGAAAATGAACCCCCGATTTTGGCAAAATTTGTCGGAGTTCAACAAGTGGAAGTTGCGATATGAGCAAGTTGAAAATCATCACCAGCAGCAAAATGTGTAGGCTGCTAGAGGGTATGGGGTTCATTAATACACGGCAACGGGGAAGTCATCGTTTTTACAGACACATTGATGGACGTACTACTGTTATACCTATTCATGCGGCAGATTTGGACAGAACATTAATACGCAAGATTCTTAAGGACATTGATATGGCTGTTGAGGAATTTAACGATAGGGCATAATCTAAAGCTAAAAGGATGTCCCGACTTTGCATAACATACAGTATACGCTTCGGCGGACAAGCCGGCAAAATGTCGTATACCTTGAACGTTAGGCGAAATATTTTCTGAGTTTTTTCTGAATATTTAAGGAAAATGGCTTGGAAAATATTAATTTAGGAGATATAATTTTATAATAATCCAATGAAATATTGGGAAATTATTAAGGAGATAAAAATGAACAAAAAAAGGATTTACTTGGGAATATTGGCAATTATGTCTTTACTCGGTATTTTGGTCATTGGATGTGATAGTGAAGAGCCTGTTGTTGATGAATTCACTGTAAAATTTGATGCAATTGAAGGCTTCATTCTTAATAATAATACCAATTTTGTTGAAATTAAAGCAAAATCAGGAGAAACAATAGAAGATTTGCCAATAGCAATCCCGCCGGTTACGGACACTTATTTTGGTGGCTGGTTTTCTCAGGAAAATGGAGCTGGAAATGAATTTACTACAAACACAAAAGTTGTATCAAATTTAATTGTTTATCCAAAATGGATTTCTCATCAATTTAATGATGATACTGGAGGAATATTTATCTTGACAGGCATTCCCGCAGACTTTGATGGAAAATATGCACTTATTAGTGGATTCAATAATGGAAATGTTGTTTTGGGCTTTAACAGTGTTACAAAAAGTACCCCTATTTATTATTTAAATATGGGGCTAATTCAAAATAATGATATGGAACTAACTGTTTTCAATGGTGTTTTAAGTGTACCTGTTTGGAATTTTGGATTTCAACAGATCGATGAAGGTTACTTGCGTACAATTAAATATTCTGGATATTCTGGTAATGACACTTTTGAAAATGTTATTGTTGAAATATTTGATATTTCTGCATTTCCCGTATCAG
>JAITUN010000009.1 GCA_031286285.1 Bacteroidales bacterium
TCGCTACCGTAAATCGCAAGTCCCTGCCGCCGCGCCCATTTCACTATCCGCACGATAGCGATGGCCTGTTTACGGTTCTGATCTACCGTCAGGTCGTCAAAAGGTCGATTCCAACAGCATGTGTCAAGGTATAATTTCATTATTATAAAATATATTGCGGCAATTTTGATGTCAAAAAATAAATTTATTTTTTCGCTAAAACTGGGAGATGCTGGTACCTTTCTTCACATCCACAACCTGTGGGAAGGAGTGATTGTTGGGATGTTGGGGAGGTTTATAGAGTTATTTTTTCGCTGAAAAACGCGGTTTTTGTAAAAAATTGCAAAAAAATTAAAAAGGTTTGTTTTTTACTAAATAAAATGATATTTTATTATGAATAGTTGTATTTTTGTTATAAATCATTATTCATTATAAATTCACACTTGCTAAACGTTTGTTTATACGGAGGCTAGATTATGCCAAACACCCGTAAATCCGCCAAAATGGCTCTTCAAGGGAGAGCTAAAAGCAGTGCCGGCACCATGGGCTTTACTCTTGACGACATCCATGAAGTTGTTTGGAAAGCGAGGAAAAAGCAGTTGTCGTCTCCTGAAAATACGTCCTGTTCGGCCACGGTTTCCGGGCCCTGCAGGGCGGCCAAACGCTACACCGGGGATGTTAGCAAGTTTTTGTCATGAAAATTTTAAGGGTTTTGGTGTATTATGACTACAAAGGTGCCTATGAGTATAGAGATGTCCAATCTTATCAAGCTTTTATGGAAAGACCGTGAGAGAATAAAAGGCAATGAAAACAGCGTGGTCTATCTTTCGCTTCAATTCGACAAACAGAGGCAACGTTTGGAGAACTTGGAGAAAAAAGAAAAATATTTCATTTCCAATCTCTACAACACTCCCAATTTTGAAAAGAGTGAAGATTTTAAAAAGCTTGAACAAGTTTTGCCGGAATTAGCGATAAACTATAAAAGAACCGTAGTTGTTTTCCAAGTGTGCAAAGAGTTTTTCGCAAAAAATGATATTTCTAAGTTGTATCGTTTAGACAAAAATGTTCTAGCCAAGGTGATTGAGCGTTACATTGAAGACCTCGGTATCCTCAAAAAAAGGCACGGTTGCCGGAAGGTTCAACTGCCAAAAATAGCCGGATTAATGACAAATCTCATAGTAAAATACCGCCCTATAATTCCGGTTGATATCAGAAATAACCCATATTTGAATATAAATGAAACTTTCGCGATTTTTCACGCAGTCTGTATCTGTGCAGATTTTTCGGGCAGAAAAGGGGAGATAGACGCATTTGGAAAATCTCCTCAGCATGATGAGTTTTATGAGGACATGATATATCATCTGAATCGGAATTTTACCCCGGAGAGTCTGATTATGATATTCAAAACATTATGCCTGTATCAATTCAGGAGTTTCTTAAAAGAAGCGGTTAGCGGGTAAAAAGGGTTTCTTTCGGATTAGAACTGTCGGATAAAAATGGCCTCCCTTGCCGACTGGTTTTCGACTTGCCTACCTCTTTTTCTTTTTGCGCCTTTCCTTCCGGGCTGGATTTTCGACCAAAACCACCATTTTCTGCATTGGATTTCTAACATAAATAGTGTTTTTCCGGGTTGGATTTTTTACATTTTGTGCTTTTTTATGTTTTTTCTCCTTGCGTTTTCTACAAAAATGTATTATCTTACTTAGAGCTATGCCTTTTTACAAAAAACACCTTATTTTGACGAAAGAACTCGAAAAAATGTCAGAAAATAGCTATATAAGGCGGAAAATAGACGATGACCTGCTCGCTTGGGTACAGGAGGCCGATCGCAAGCCTTTGCTGCTCAGAGGGGCGCGGCAGGTTGGAAAATCCAGCGCGGTGAGGCATCTCGGCAAGCGGTTTGAGCATTTTCTCGAGATAAACTTTGAACTGGACGAGCAGGCGAGGGATTTGTTTGCGAACAGCGAATTATACCCGGAAAAATTATGCCGGGGGCTCTCTTTAATGTATGGCACACCGATAATCCCCGGGAAAACGCTGCTGTTTTTTGACGAGATTCAGGCATCTTTGAGGGCGATTAACTCGCTTCGCTATTTTTATGAAAAATACGGAGAACTGCACGTCATCGCCGCCGGTTCTCTTTTGGAATTTGCTCTTAGTGAATTGCCGTCCTTTGGGGTCGGGCGGATACGGACGATGTATATGTATCCGATGAGTTTTTTAGAATTTCTCAGCGCCTGCGGGTACGATATGCTTTCGCGGGAAATAGAGGGCGCGAATTGCAAAAATCCGCTGGCCGATCCTGTTCATAAAACTGTTATCAACCATCTGAAAATGTTTCTCATATTAGGCGGTATGCCGGAAGTCGTCTCCAATTACGTGAGTACCGGCGATTTGCAAAAATGTCAGAAAATCCTCGACGACCTGACGGAATCGCTGCGCATGGATTTCGCTAAATACAAGGCAAACACACCTGCTTTGCTAATTTCCGACGTGTTTGATTCCGTTGTCGGTCAAATGGGGAAAAAATTTGTTTACGCGAACGTTTCCGGCGAACATCCTCACCGGCAGTTAAGGACGGGGCTGGAACTTTTGAAAATGTCCGGCTTGGTCATTCCCGTAAGGCACACCGCCGCAAACGGCTTGCCGCTTGGCGCCGAGGTAAATCCCAAACGTCAAAAAATGCTGCTGCTCGATACCGGCATCTATCAAAGACTGCTCGGATTGCCTATGGCCGACTTGCTCATTTATGACGATTTCTCAATAATAAACAAGGGTAATCTCGTGGAACTTTTCGTGGGTCTTGAACTGATGAAATCCGGCTCGCCGTACACGTCTAAATCTCTCTACTACTGGCACCGCGAAGATGGCAAAAACAGTAACGCCGAAGTTGACTACGTTGTGCAAATCGGCCAAAATATCATACCGATAAAGGTCAAAAGCGGCACAAAAGGCGCGATGCAAAGCATACGCGTGTTCCTGAACGAAAAACAAAAAAACTCCCCCTACGGCATCCGCGCCTCCCTCGAAAACTACGGCGAAATTCCTGGTATCAAAATTGTCCCGGCCTATGCGGTAGGTTTTGTACATTAGCGCAATCGGTATTTATAGCCTTTGAAAATAATTTCCCCATTTCTGTCTTACCGGATATTATTTTATATTGGCAATATCAGGCAGAAAAATTTGCCCTCGAAAACAATGTAACACTTTTAATTGCCACAGAGTCTAACTATAATAGGGCCGCGGGTAAAATTATCAATATTATCAACTATTCACAACAAGGAACGAGTAAAATGACAATAAAAAGCTTCACAAGACTGGTTGGAGCGGCGGTTGTTGTGATGGTTTGCTGGATTGGGGCGGCGCAGGCGCAGGAGGATGAAGATGTATTTTCGAATAATATGACGCTTGCCGCGCTTATAAACGTTTTTCATTTTGAAGACGGCAACAACGTGTGGTCGGCACTATTGACAACGTCTGTGTCCGCTGGTATCGGGTATCATTTTAACATCATCCCCAATACGTTTTCCCCCGGTATTTATGTGGATGCCGGGGTATCTTTATTACAACTTATC
>JAITUN010000070.1 GCA_031286285.1 Bacteroidales bacterium
CGTGTGTTTCTGTAGCTTTTCGGCTGACTAAAATCCATCTTAAAAAAGTACTGTAACGATATCTCATGAGTTCCTCCATTGCGCATGGGCGTAGTCGAAATATCATAAGAATATCCTAATTTAAATTCATATACTTTAAAGCCTATCATGGCTATTATTGCATCATTAATTCTATATCCAACGCCTCCCCATACTTTTTTATTGTATCGTGCTAAAAAATTTAAGTCCATTTGATAAATTCCTTTGGAAAAAGACATTAAAGTGCTGGGTTCAAATCGCCATTCAGGGCGATAGGTAGGCGAAAATATATACCCTCCCGATAAATTAATGCTTAACGCATCTTGATAGACTATATAGTCGGTTTTATAGCGGGCTTTTGTCGCCATCAGTTGCATGGCGGACAGTCCGACATGAAATTTGTCAGGAAGACAGTAGAAAGCTCCAACGCCTGCATCGAAATTCATAGACGAACCTTCTCTTTGTATTGCTAAAAGAAACGGGTCGTTTGGGTCTTCGGCATGGATTTTATTCATATCCAAAGATTGGTCGGTAAGTCCTGTCATCAATCCGAACTGGAGGCTTCCTTTTTTTATTTTCAGATGGTAGGAATAATTTAAGCGCAGTTTTGTTTGCGAAATGGGCGTGAATTTTTCATTGAGAATGACCATCGAAATACCGCCTCCGAATGCAGGAATAAGAGCATCGCCGGTTATAAAAAAGGTTTGAGGAGCGATGGAATTTCCTTGATAATCTTTAGCGCCCGCCCATTGTGTGCGTGAAACCAAAGTAACGTCTATTCCATCTGATAAGCCCGTTGCCGCCGGATTATATACTATGGGAAGGAGCATATTTTGCGACATACGTGGTTCCTGTTGCCCCATCAAATTTGGTGCAACTATCAGATAAACAAAGAAATATATCGCTATTCGCCTGATTGTAGCCATTAATATTTATATTAATAAACAAACAAACGCTTTGACAGGTAAAAAATTGTCTAAAAAATCTTACGGTCTTATAATATTCGTATCTTTGCAAAAAAAATATTAATAAAATGTTTGGAATGAGTTTTTTTATGAAAAGAGTTTTTTTACTTTTGCTGTGTTTTATGATTTATGAAGTCTATGCTCAACAAATAGTTACATATAGTTTTGTAGAGCATCGGCAAATCGAATATGAAGATGGTTTTTGTGGACTTCTTCTTGAAAATTGCAGTTATATCAATGAGGAAGGGCAGCCCGATCTCCCTGTTTTTGGTGTCAACATTCTTTTAGAACCGGGGCATGAAATAAGTTCTATCCATATACAAAGCATTGAATACTACCCTGTTGTTGAGAACATCAACATCCGTCCGGCTTCAGCGCCCTTTCCGATTTCCAAAGGCGCTCCCGATGGGTATAAAGCGTTCCCGAATCCGGATATTTACAACCTGAACAAAAATTATCCCGAACATATTGTCGGAGAAGAACATACGTCATTTTTACGCGGATATGCGATAGGGTCGTTTTTGATTTATCCTGCACTGTACAATCCGGTGCAGAAAAGAGCCGAACTGATAAAAAGTATTACGTTGGAGATTTATTCGCAAGCCACGCCAAGAGCGGAAGAGGCTTTGAAATTTTTGAGAAATGACAATAATACTATGGAACGGATAGAACGGGCGGCGAGCGATAAAAATGAAACCATCCTTAACAGTTACAATGATTTATGTAAGCGAAACTATAATAATTATGACATTTTAATTATAACCAAGCAATCTTTTGTCAACGGATTGAGCAGCTATATCAATCATAAAAACAAATGGGGTTACAAGGTGTTGGTTAAAACGATTGAGGAAATTAAAACCAACTACGTCGGCATGGATGATGCAGAAAAAATGAGAAATTGCGTTATTGACGCTTATATCAACGATGGCATTTCCTATCTCATGTTGTTTGGCGATTCTCATCCGACCGGCAGCACTCCGCACAACATCATTCCTTATCGCAAACTGTATGGACAAGTTCTATCTTCTACCGGACTTATCATTGACGAGCTCCCATCCGACGTGTATTTTGCATGTTTGGACGGTACCTGGTATAATCCTGCCGACAACACTTGGGGAAAACCGGGCTATGACGATTTGAGTCACGAAATCAGCGTAGGGCGTATCTGTGCCGATAATATGTCCGAAATAGAGAAGTTTATAACAAAACTTATTAAATATCAGGAAACCCCTGTGGTAGCTGATATTAAAAAGGCATTAATGGTAGGTGAAAAGTTGGACGATATAACGTATGGATGCGATTATAAAGACCAGATAGCCAACGGAGGAATGTACAACGGATATTATACCGCAGGCATCCCATCCGACTATACCGTCTTTACGCTGTACGAAAAAAACGGAAATTGGAGTAAAGCAGAACTTATCAATCGTTTTAAGACAGGAGTACACATTGTTAATCATTTAGGACATTCTGCTGTTACCTACAACATGAAATTATCTAATAATGACATCACCAACACCAATTTCACCAACAACGGAGTTCAACGAAGCCTTGCTATTGTTTATTCGCAAGGATGTTTAAACGGCTCGTTTGACAATTTTAACGATTTGGGAGAGGATGTAGGTCAAGATTGTATCAACGAAATGTTTCATAAAATAGATGGCGGTGTTGTTGCCAATATTGGAAACTCAAGATTTGGCTGGTATAGCTCAGGAAATACCAGCGGCGCCTCTCAACGATTTGACCGCTATTTCTTTGATGGAATTTTCGGACAAGACATTTATGCCATAGGCGATGCCAACAGCTACTCCAAAGATGTAAATAAGATGTCTATTCAGAGTAATTCGGCGTTTCGCTGGTGTTCTTATGCATTAAACCTGATGGGCGACCCTTCGATGGAGATATGGACGGATGTACCGGCAAATTTTAATTCGCAAAATATTAAAGTAGTTAAACAGAACGACACAAAAATTTCCGTATTTACAACCGTCCCTTATGCAAGGATTGCCGTATTGCAAAACAATCAGTTGCTTAGCAGAGGTGTATGCAATGAAGATGGTGAAACAGTTTTGGCTTTCGATGCGCCATTCAATCCGGCTTCGGCGCTTCTTTCTATTACAAGTCATAATAAATACAGATATGAACAACAAGGCATTACATTTATGGATGCACCTCCTCCCATCGAAGACCTCAAAGCTGAAGTAACGGATGTAATCAAAATCACCTTAAAATGGCAAACGCCCAATCTTTCAGGTGGACACGAGCCTCCCACCGCTTATGCCATCTATTGTGACGGGAAAAAGATAGCCACAGTGTCTTCCGATACTTTAAGTTATCAAGATATTGCTTCGTCTCCAAGTACAACTTACGAATATTGCGTAAAAACTCTTTATCCGGGCTATACTTCCGTGTCTGTTTGTTTACCGGTTACGACAGATCTTTATTGCGGCGCTGTTACACAGTTGAAAGCATTTGTTGATGAAAAAAAAATAACTATATATTGGACGGTACCGGATTTTACACCTAAAAAATATACCATTTTTCGTGATGGAGAATTTTTGAAAGAATCATTTGCCCCAATGATTTCTGACGACGTTCCCAGAGAATATACAGAATATGAATATTGTGTAATTGCCAATTATAACGGTTGTGATTCCGACCCGACATGTATAAAAGTAAAATCTGGAATTTCTTGCGGAATCATTGATTATATCACCGCTACTGTTGATACATTATCCATTACATTATCGTGGAAATATATCTCTTCGAACAAGCCGATACAGTATGTGCTTATTCGCGATGGCTATGTTATAAAAAAGACTAAAAAAACATCCTATACCGACGTCGTTCCGAAAGAAGGCACCGAATATCTGTATTGTATCATAGCAGAGTTTGAAAATTGTAACACTGACAGGATATGTGAAACAATCAAATCGGGAGGAACGACCGACATAACGGAACAACAACCGGAACTGTTTCAAATTTACCCCAATCCCGCATACGATTATATTACAGTAATGGGAGCCGCTATGCAACAGATTTTTGTTTACGATATAACCGGAAGAATTGTCCGTGAAATAAACCCTAATGGTGCTGTCCAAAGTAACATTTCGGTTTCAGGACTTGAAAACGGGTTGTATCTGTTACGAATACATTCCGAAGGAAATGTTCTTATAAAACGTTTTTCCGTGATGAAATAATGATATTTAATTTTTAAAAATAATAATATTCAAAATGATTTTTTATGAAAAGAGTTTTTTTACTTCTGTTATGTTTTGTTGTTTATAAAAGCTATGCTCAACAAATAGTTACGTACAATTTTGCGGAACATCAGCAAATTGAGTATGAAGGTGGTTTTAGCGAGTTCCTTCTTGAAAATTGCAGTTATATCAACGAAGAAGGGCAACCCAATCTTCCTGTTTTTGGCGCTAACATTCTTTTAGAGCCGGGGCATGAGATAAGTTCTATCCATATCCAAAGCGTTGAATACTATCCTGTTGTTGAGAATATCAACATCCGTCCG
>JAITUN010000140.1 GCA_031286285.1 Bacteroidales bacterium
AAGACTAGGTACCGGCTGGACGCTAACCTTTACCGGAAGTGGAGTTACACCACTCTATATCACACGCGCCGAACCGGCGCACAAAGATTTTGACTTTAATGTTTTGAAGTTGATTTTAATGTTGAAATCAATTACCGCCGGGTTAATAGCTTAATTCATCGTCATCGAATGATACATCGTTCATCTGTTTCGCAGTCCCTATCCACATGGCTAAAGATGGCAATAAGGATATCAGTATTGCCACAGGTATGGCATCACCAAACATGGCCCCCAAAGCGGCAAAAGGATAATTGGCTATAATCCAAATACCTTCAGGTGTTGCTATAGTGGCCATAAGTATAATTGATAATGCCATTACAGAAAAAACATTCATTAAGGCATTATTAGTATTGCTCAGCAATCGCTTTCCTGCCCTAAAATACAGATAAAAAACTAATAGCGCAAAAATTGGCAATACTATTGGTAAAAACATGAAGAAAGCAATACTTGCAGTGATAAAAAATAAAAAGGAAAAAAGGCATATACCTATATGTATAACAATAGCGATTAAATTATTTTTGGCTATCACGCGTAATCTGCCCATACCGCATCCTCCATCGGTTTAATTATGGATAAAATGCCATCAATAACAATATACATCATAATTAGACGGCCGTTTTGAAAATATATCCTGTCTTAGCGTGAAAAGATGTATATTTGCGTATTGGTAACGGAGAACTTGAATTATGTCATTGGCAATTCTTGATGTTATGAATTTCTACGTTTTATCGTGTAACTTTACCGGTTTATCATCTCCAGATATTCGTTCGCATTAACTATCTTTACGCCTTGATATTCTTTAAGCACTAACAGGTCTTTATCGCCGGTTATGATATAATCCGCTTGTGCGGCTATTGCGCATTCGAGGTAGATATTGTCTTTAGGATCACGGCAGACATCCGTTATCTTGTGTTCAGGATGGACGGTAATTTTCTTTCCATATTTTTCAACTATTGACATTATGGCGTTAATTTGTTCTTGTCTGTTTTCAAATTTCGGTTTCTGGATGGTATTTTCGATTTCGGCTATAATATCATCAGTAACAAACAGCGTATCTAATCCCTCTGCGGCTCTAAGAATAACGGCTTCAGGTTTACCGCGCCAAATGGAAGCGGAGATGAGTATGTTTATGTCTACTACGGTTTTCATCCTCTTATACGATTCCCCTGTTCGTCCCGTTTAGAATGTATTTCTTCGTCTACAAATTGGATAACATCCTCATCGGTAAGCCATTGTTCCGCCACTTTGCGCCCTTCAACACTAAAACCGGATTCACAAAAGCGATCCCAAGCCTTGCGTTTTAAATAAGCAGTTATCGCTTCATAAACGACATCCTCGCGGGGACGCGCCTCTTGTTTTGCGAATTCTTCTACTTTTAGCAAAACCTCACCCTCTATCGTTAATACCGCCATAAGCCTCCTCCTTTTTATAGGATAAATATGTATTTAAACACAAAAAACAATAAAAAACCTATATCCGTTCCATGTATAATATATATGACGGCTGATACGGAACGCAATAAAAACACAAAAAGTAAGAATTTTTGCATATCATCAATAACAGTATACATCATGATTAGACAGCCGTTTTGAAGATATATCCTGTCTTAGCGTGAAAAGATGTATATTTATTTATGGGTAGCTTCTAATTAACCCGGCAATAAATAATTTGATTTTGACTTTGACTTTGTTTTTTGTGGGGATGGGTAATATCGATAGGGTTCTTTTATTTTTTTATTATGGGGACGGGGCTCTGCCCCGTAACGCCCCGATATATTAGCCCCCCTACGGTCCCCCGTAAAAGTTGAACTTTTACGGGGGACATGCGGGCATACTATCGGGGTAAAAATGTTAAAATCAAAACCACGTAGGAGGCAACGTCATCGCGAGCGAAGCGCGGCGATCTATCGGCTTGCAATTCGAGGTATTCGGCGTCTGGATTGCTTCGCTTCACTCGCAATGACAGAGTGGTTGGTTTTTGACTTTAGCATTACACACACCCTATGATTGAAAGAGGGAACTTTGAGCCCCTGTCCCCAAAAGATTTAAAAGATTTTGATTTAACGGGTTCGGGCAACCTTGTTACTTAATGGAGATTACTATGACCATTGTAAAAATTACACTCGCGGCGATTTTATTATTTGTGGGATATACGATTTCCAGCGCCGATACCGGTATGGGAAGCAGAGAGAGTTTTATTGATATGCGTGACGGTCAGAGATATCGTATCGTTAGAATCGGTAATCTTACTTGGATGGCCGAAAATCTGAATTATAAAACAGGTAGTTCATGGTGTTTTAAAAATGATCTCGTTGATGATTCCAATTGTAGAAAATATGGCAGGTTATATGATTGGAATACGGCTATGACCGCTTGTCCGGCGGGATGGCGTTTACCAAATCGTGAGAATTGGGATAATTTATGTCAGGCAGTGGGAGGTGAGAAAACAACATGTAATCAGTATTGGGATGCTTGGTTTGGAGCGGCTACAAAGCTGAAATCAAAATCAGGCTGGGTGAATCTTGAATGCGGCACCGAAATAGGCGGTACGGATGATTACGGATTTTCGGCCTTGCCCGGCGGCCTCTACGATCCCGACAACGCTTACGGATATCATTTTCAGGACGCAAGCGAGATCGGCTATTGGTGGACGGCTACGGAGAACGGCGACAGTGCGTATATACGACTTATGCCCTACTCATACCCCAGTGTGTACGAGTCCACAAGCAACAAAAGCTACGGATTCTCTGTGCGTTGTGTTAGAAATTAACAGTACCGGTTGTCGTTTCGCCGGATTACCCACGGCTATCTCAACTACAGTTTCTAATTATTCTCTTTGTATTCGCCTCCTTTCATAAATTTCTTTTACCGTATTGTAATATAAAATTCTCCTTCTATAGTTTTCTTCCGGTGTATTCTCTATGAAAGCTCTGGCGTCTGGCAGGTTGTTACGCATACCACAGTTTTCACCGAATTCACGTTCACAGAAACTTACAACACAAAAGCTATAATTCTTCCCTAAAATCTCAGCTGTTACCCGTATTGCAACATCACTAACAGTATATCTCATATCTCCACAATAGGATGTAGAGGTAGTATCTTTAACTTTTTCTATTATACATGGCAGTATTTCATCTTGTTGATGGTAATAAGAAGCTAGTATCCTTTTGCATAAAAAATCATTACCAGTATAGCAAATAGTATCCCCGATAGTATCTACTATTAGCTCTCCTTCATAGCATACAAATCTTTCCGACCAACCATCAATATATACACTCACATTTCCTAATCGATTTATGTGCATTTCATCACATCGAGATAACAACGATATATCCTCCGACGCGATATATTTAACTTGCAGGCATAAAATAAAAAACGATAATATAAGAATTTCCCTCATGTACATAAATATAATATATTTCAAGATATCGATGCGCTGTAATTGTTCTTTTGGATATAGCGACAATTTATTTTTGGATACAACGAACAGAATAACCGTTGCCTTTATCTATATCGCCACTAAAAAGATAACTGCCGCGGTACATTTCCAGCCTCCAAACGTTGCGCGCGTCGCTTTCCGTTGAACTCTACCAAGTACCTGTCAAGCCGATAGCGCTAAAACTGCCGTACAAACAATATCAGTCTAAATTTTAAAATAAATCACTTGTTATCATCGAGTTACGGCTGTTGATGTGATTTGCCTGTATGCCGTTTTGTTGCGATTTGAAACAAAAACAATCCGATACAGCCTACTAAATAACAGACAATATCCATTAAGTCAAAATGGGTACCGATGATTATCCGCGCGATTTTGTTATTGCCAAGGCCAAGCAAATCCACCAAGTTAAAATACTGCCCTATTTCTACCAAACAGGCAAAAATGAATACATACAACGGAAGCAACTTTAACTCGTTTGCGACAAACGATTTAATGAAACAGTAAATCAGCACCGTAACCAATACGTCGCCGACGTACGGCCTGATGAAGTTATCACGAACGAAAACACCTATGATGATCTCGATAATGAGAACAATAATAAAGGCGCAAAGGTACCCTTTATTTAATCGAAAAGCCATGCCGAAGCCCTTAACTGGTTGAATTGCGGATAGAATGTTATCAATGCTAAGAAAATACATCATGGCCGTATAGTTTTACAAAAAAATCAAAAATTAAAACACTACTGTCTCATAAAATTTTCCCGTTTTTTTAAAAACCCCTTTTTAAAAAATGTGTCGCCTAACTCTCTGACGCCGCTCCGTAATGTTTGGAACAACAAAGGTTCGTTTGAATGGGAAGGGCGATGTTCATTCTTGCACTGTGTTTTGTTTTTGACCTTATACCCAGACAGTATGCCCACATGTCCCCCGTAAGCGGTCGCCGCTTATGGGGGGGACCGCAGGGGACCTCCACCAAGCCACGGCCAGTAGCCTGCTAATGAAAACGTTTTTGAAACGTACCGCCATCATTATCTTCCGTCGGATTGAATTGTGGGTGAAATGTTATCAATCTGATAAAAACTCATATTGCTCGTTTATCCGGTGCTCCGGCTTCAATTCAAACAAATACAGGTTTATCAAGAAAAAATATTCAAAGGGCTTCATCAAGATATATACTATATCAGATGCGTATTTATTTGTAATGAATTTTGAAACAGAATAACCGTACCGATCATATATAAAGCGTATTGCCTTGTGAGTCTTCCCCAAACGCCTTTTCAGCATATCCTCGTATGCGTTAGCAATCATCAACTGACGGTTTACGATTATTGTTTTACCGTTTCGTGTTCCGAGGCGCATCGGTTTAACTATGCAGGGATGCCCGCAGGCGGCGACGGTGCACAGGTAGTGGCCGCCACTATATAAAAAAGGCGGGTGCTCTTTTTGTGAAAATCTCCACTCTGTCGTTTCCGTCCAGATTTTTATCAAGGAATCTTTTTCTTGCCCGAATAATAATAAAATCAGTGTTATTATCACAAAGACCGGAATAAGCAAGATAAAAGCCCATAAAAAACAGCGTGCGCCTATGATTGCGTTTATTTTATTCAAAAATCTGTTTTCATATTCTCTGTCCAAAGCGTTATCACTTTCCTGTTTGATAATTTTTATTAGAAGGCAGACCGAAAAAATAGTGTTTAACATATAACTAGATGCTGATATGTTGCTAACGTCGGGCCATATCCTGCCTGTTTTCAAAAATTGAGCAGTTGAAAGCATATTAAGCACAATTCCGATACATATAAATACTATGCACAATGACAGAGCGAGCGGCGGCAAATTCCGCCCTTTGGTAAAAACTATTATAACAGACGAAAAATACAGGATATAATAAACTAAAAGAGACGGCATGTGTTTCAGAGAAAACGCTCTATACCAGCCGCTACAACGTTTTATCTCTTCATAGTATTCACTGCCTCCCCAAGATG
>JAITUN010000160.1 GCA_031286285.1 Bacteroidales bacterium
TCTTTTCAGGAAACTGTAAAATATATTTTTCTATTTCGTCCATTATTCAATATGTTTTAACTCTAATTTTCAATTTTCGACTTCGTTGTCCGCTGCGCTGTCTCCCGCTTGCGTGCAACTCTTAAATACCCGCAAAAAAACAAAAATAATCACTTCATAAGCATTTTTATTAAAATTATTTGCCTACAAACTATTATCACAAAATTATCGTTGCGTATTTGTGATATCTATTTCTGTACTCAATAAAACTAAATACCCAAAATACGTATGGCTTTTAACTACAAAAACTACCAATTCTCAACCGGGCAGCATAGAGAGAAAAATGTCATCTTCGTGAACTTCCCTTTCGATAGAACACTGAAAGATGAACTAAAAGAAAAATTCCCTGCCGCTAAGTGGAGCGCAACGAAAAATTGCTGGTATATCCCAGACCTGAATTCTATAAGAACAGAAATCGGTCTGATGCCCAAAACTGAACCCGGTAAAACCATTATCAACAAAATTCATCCCGTAAATCTCGCTGCCCTCAAACGAATGCACGAAACACTGCTGCTGAAAGCATATAGTCCCAATACTATTAAAACCTATTGCGTAGAATTCGCGCAATTGCTCTATATCCTTAAAGATATTTCAGTGGATACGCTAACTCCGCAACGACTGCGCTCATACTTTTTGTATTGTGTAAATCAGTTGCAACTCTCTGAAAATATTATTCATAGTCGCATTAACGCCGTGAAATTCTACTTCGAACAAGTAATGCACCGCGAAAAAGTATTTTTTGAAGAGATCCCAAGACCTAAAAAGAGATCATTACTTCCAAAAGTGATTAGTAAAAAAGATATTACGAAACTTTTTGCTCAAGTGGAAAATCTGAAACACTTGGTTATGCTCAAATTGTGCTACGGAATGGGACTCCGAGTAAGTGAAATCGTTAACCTAAAAATTTCTAATATTGATAGCAACCGAATGCTCGTACACATCGAAGCCGCCAAAGGGAAAAGAGACCGTTACGTTACGCTGCCAACCTCAATTCTCGATGAGTTGAGAACATATTACCGTACCTACAATCCTAAGTTATACCTGTTCGAAGGTCAGTACGGCGGACAATACTCCATCCGAAGCGTACAGGCTGTCTTCAAAAATGCCATGCGTAAAGCAAAAATAAATAAATCAGTAGGAATTCATGGACTACGCCACAGTTACGCCACACATTTGTTAGAATGCGGAACCGATATGGTTTTTATTCAAAAACTGCTGGGACACAAGGATATCAAAACCACAGAAATCTATGCAAAAGTGAGCAACCGCCAAATAGGAAATGTAAAAAGTCCTTTAGATGGTTTATAAAAAACATAAACTTATATTTACGCTATTAAAAAATAGATATTTGCCAACTCAAAAAATGTGTTTTATGCAGATAGAAGAAAAAGATGAATTTGTTGAACACTACAAGTTTACAGTAGATCGTGGTCAGGAATTGATGCGCATGGATAAGTATTTGCTCAATCTTATTCAAAACACATCACGAAATAAGATACAGAATGCAGCAAAAGCCGGTTGCATTTTGGTAAATGGTATGCCCGAAAAACAAAACTATAGAGTTAAACCCGGAGACTATATCAGCATTTTAATGCCCAACCCACCCAGAGATGTTGAGATTATTCCGGAAAATATTCCCTTGAAAATTGTTTTCGAAGATGATGATATTATTATTATTAATAAGGATGCCGGATTGGTAGTACACCCCGCTTATGGTAATTATACCGGTACCTTAGTCAATGCACTTACTTATCTTTTTCAAGATAAAAAGAATAAGAACGGAGATCTATTGCGCCCGCTTTTAGTGCATCGCATTGATAAAAATACTTCCGGAATAATGGTGATTGCCAAAAACGAAGAAGCGCAAATGACTATTGCTCGCGAATTTTATAATCATTCTATCGATAGAAAATATTGGGCTTTGGTTTGGGGCGATTTTGAAGAAAATGAAGGAACCATCTCTGCTAAAGTGGGCCGAAATTTAAAAGACCGTCTCATAATGACCACTTTTTCTCCCGAAAGCGAACATGGAAAACATGCGGTTACCCATTGGAAAGTGTTGGAACGGTTCGGCTATGTTACGCTAATTGAGTGTCAATTGGAAACGGGAAGAACACACCAAATTCGTGTTCACCTTAAATCTATCGGGCATCCGCTTTTTAATGATGAAACATACGGTGGAGACCAAATTATTAAAGGAACTACTTTTACAAAATATAAGCAATTTGTAAAAAATTGTTTTGAACTTATTCCTAGACAAGCGCTTCACGCCAAACAATTAGGGTTAAAACATCCTATTACAGGCAAAGAGATTTTTTTTGACTCAGATCTCCCTGCAGATTTTAATGCAGTGCTGGAAAAATGGAGACATTATGTTAAATATAAAGAACATGAAGATTTATAAATCTTTTACGCATCGCACTGAATTGGCTTGAAATTTATTTATATAGAGCATCTCTGCGTCATCTCGATTGTAAAATAATCTACAAACTTGTCCTTGAGAAAATAATGGATGACTTATAGAACACCAAAACATAGTTTGTTGTCCCATAAGAGCTACATTATATGCTATTGCCAAACCAGCTGGATAACAGTTTAATCCGCTTTCGTTTGTACCGGAACCTGATAATTGATACCAACCATACACTGACTTAAGTTTTTTTCCAGCAATTTCAACTCCGCCTAAATAATAAAATAAACTATCCCAATCTTTGGTTATAGGTAAACGCCATCCGTTTGGACAAATGCCTTGAATACTATCATTTACTAAAACTCTATTTTCAACAACTCCTGTTGCAGCACACCAATTATATAAAAAACCTAATGATTTTCTAATCTCGCTTGTAAGATTATCAGTATATTGAGATTCTTTATTTTCTCTACCATCTCTATAATAAGGCCTATCAACATCAATTGTCTGATTATTAATAACTATAGCTACTGTATCACCACTTCTAGGACTTTTGGTATCATACCTCGTTACTCTTAAATTCTCCATCATCCAAAGAGTGTTCCCAAATTGTTTAACCTTATATTCATTACTATCTATATCGCAAACATAAGTTTTAATCGGATCGGGATCAGGATCTGGTTCTGGATCCGACTCTCTGATAGGCTTTTGACAGGATTGAGCAATAAATACTAAAACATAGATGAGAAAAAAGGATAATACAACAGTTTGTTTTTTCATTTTTGATTTTTTTTGCGGGTGCAAAGGTATTTTTTTTTACTTTGCCACCTGATTGAAATAGATAAATTTATTAAAATTTAAGAGAGAATGAGAAGCGAATCTTTAGTCAATAAATAATAATACTATGAATTACAACTATATAGCCATCGAAGGTTGCATAGGGGCAGGAAAGACTACATTAGCAGAAATGTTGGCAGCAGATTTTAATGCAGAACTAATATTGGAACGATTCGTAGATAATCCGTTTTTAGCTAAATTTTATAAAGACCCTACTTACTATGCCTTCCCTTTAGAAATGACTTTTTTAGCAGACAGGTATCAACAATTAAAAAACTTGATTTCTAAAAGAGATCTTTTTACTGATTTAGTAATAGCTGACTATTTTATTGATAAATGTGCCATTTTTTCAAAAAAAAATTTACAAAAAGATGAATATAATCTTTTTTTGAAAGTATATGAAATAATAAGCGGTTTTTTACCAAAACCTGATATACTTATCTATCTTTACAATACTACTGAAAATCTTCTGAAAAATATTTCTAATAGAGGAAGAGATTATGAACAGGAAATTAAAGCTGAATATTTGATTTCTATTCAGGAAAATTATCTGACTTTTTTTAAACAGAGAACACAATTCCCAATTCTGATTATTGAATCAAGTAGTTTGGATTTTGTAAATAGAAAAGAAGATTATGAGAAAATTAAGGGATTGTTTATGAAAAATTATGATATAGGTGTGAATAGAATTATTCTTTAATCAGTGTTGATTTGTGACCTAAGGATCTCTGTTCTAAAAAAAACAACACAGAGATACTAAGATCACAAAATTACACAGAAAGCATTATACTATTTTTTATTATTAAACGTTAATTTTCAAAACTGAAATTCATGAACAAAAACTACTATTGTGTAATCATGGCCGGAGGAATTGGAGTACGCTTTTGGCCTATAAGCAGAACTGATACGCCTAAACAATTTATTGATATTCTTGGCGACGGTAGTACTTTAATTCAAAAAACTTACGAAAGATTTATTAAAATTTGTCCTAAAGAAAATATTTACGTCGTAACAAATTCAATATACAAAGAGCTTGTTAATAAGCAATTGCCCAACATGGAAGACGACCAAATTGTATTGGAACCCGCAAGACGCAACACTGCTCCATGTATTGCATACGCAAATTATAAAATTAAAGCTAAAAACCCAAATGCCATAATTGTGGTTGCCCCCTCAGACCATATTATTTTAAAAGAAGATGTGTTTATTGATGTAATTATCAATGGATTACAAGCTGTTGAGAATAACAACTGGTTGCTTACAATTGGCATTCGGCCTTCATATCCAAATACAGGATATGGGTATATTCAATTTAATGAAGATAGAGCTTATGAAAAAAATAGATCAATCTACGAAGTAAAAACATTTACTGAAAAACCTGTATTAGAAATGGCGCAACAATTTATAGAAAGTGGCGATTTCCTGTGGAATTCCGGCATTTTTATGTGGTCGTTGAAAACCGTTGAAGAAGCTTTTCAGAAATATTTACCTGAAGTAGACTCTTTGTTTAAACAAGGAGACGGGCTTTATAATACAACTGACGAAGCCGAATTCATTCATAGAATTTATGAGTTGTGTAGAAATATTTCCGTTGACTACGGCATAATGGAAAAAGCTCAAAATGTTCACGTTTATGCTGCCGAATTTGGTTGGTCAGACTTGGGAACATGGGGGGCTCTCTATGATATTAACCCTAAAGATGACAACAAAAATTCTATTGTTGGTAAACGTGTAAAAACATACAACACTAATGGTTGTATTGTAAATGTAAAACCTTATAAGGTAACAGTTTTACAAGGAATTGAAGATTTAATTATTGTGGACACTGACGATGTACTTCTGATTTGTAAACGATTGGAAGAACAACAAATTAAACAATATGCGAACGATGTAAAATTAGATTTTGGAGAGAAATATTGTTAATCCACAGATTACACAGATTAATACGGATTATGAAAACTGGAAAAATCTGTGGAAAAAAAATAATAATGTCCATAAAATTAAAATACCAATTCTTAATAGACTATTTTTCAGCGAATAATCCCAACGCTGCATCCGAATTGCACTTTTCAAATGCTTACGAATTATTGTTAGCAGTGGTTTTGTCGGCACAATGCACAGATAAGCGCGTAAATATGGTTACACCAGAATTGTTTGCAAATTATCCTACCCCTTTTATGTTGGCTAACGCTTCGTATAAAGATGTTTACGAATACATCAAATCTGTTTCTTACCCTAATAACAAAACAAAACATCTGATTGGGTTAGCACAAAAGTTAGTATCTGATTTTAATGGAATTGTCCCAAATAGTTTAGAGAAATTAACCACATTGCCCGGAGTAGGTAGAAAAACAGCCAATGTTATTTTGTCGGTTGTGTTCAACCAGCCTGCCATGGCAGTCGATACCCACGTCTTTCGAGTAGCAAACCGTTTGGGAATTGTGAAAGAGGCAAATACTCCGTTAGAGGTTGAAAAACAGTTGGTGCGGCATTTCCCTGAGCAAGTATTGGCGCGCGCCCACCATTGGCTTATCCTGCACGGACGTTACGTTTGCTTGGCGCGCGCACCTAAATGCAAGGAATGTGGAATCTCAAATATTTGTGATTGGGCAACAACAAATTCACTTTCACCGAAAACCACTAACCGAAAACTGATCTCCGCTCTACTACTCGCAATTCTTTTTTCCCTCTCTTCTTGTGTGCAAAAACAAGAAATACCAATACCCAAGCCCCTGGGATATTTTCGATTAAACACTCCCGAAGCAATCTATCAACACTGGGATAGTATTTTGCCCTTTTCTTTCGATTATTCAAAAAATGCAACATTATCTTTTCAAATAAAAGAAAATAATGTTTATTGGATTGATATATACTACCCTACCCTATCTGCAATATTTAAAATGACTTGTTTTCCTGTTAAAAATAATCTGCACAATTTGATGTGGAATGAAGAAGAACAAGTGATGTTTCATGTGGAAAGAAGAATGACTGACGATATTCAGTTTTCAACAGTGCATGATCCTGAAGCAAAGGTTTTTGGCAGACTATACGAGTTGGAAGGGAAACACGTGGCAACTCCTTTCAAATTTTGGTTAACAGACAGTACACGATATTTTGTAAAAGGAACATTATACTTTGATTTTGTACCAAACAACGATTCTTTATCACCAATTATTGATTATTTGAAAAATGATGCGCTTTTTATGGTTGAAAGTTGGCAATGGAAATAGAAATGAAAAATTGTCTTAAATTATTGTTTTTCCTGATTAAATATTTGATATTTTGGATTGCCGTTTTCTGCTTTTTTAGAACCTTTTTTCTACTTTACAACTATAAATTTAGCGCCAATCTCTCTTTTTTAGAAATATTGCAAACTTTTCAACATGGTTTCTCCATGGATTTGGCGGCTGCCACATATCTTAGTTTTTTACCCGTTATAGTTTTTTTGTTTTCTCCAATTGTTCGCTCAAAAATTTTATACTCAATTATTTTTGTTTACTCTATGGGTTTTCTAATCGGAGTTTCTGTTTTAGGTTTATTTGATATCGGGTTGTATGAAGAATGGGGGACAAGGTTGAGTACACAAATAGTAACCGCTTTAGAAAATCCAAGAGGAATGTTAGCTTGCGTAACGTCCATGCAATTGGTGTTGTTAATTCTTGTTGAAAGCGCCATTGTAACCGGATTCGTTTTTTTGTATCGATTTCTTTTGAAATCAAATAAAAAACAAGATAAACAGAAATGGTGGGTTTTCATAGTTCTTTTATTTTATGGCGCTTTTCTTATTATTCCTATGAGAGGCGGAATTCAACTTACTCCAATTAATTTAAGTCGGGTATATTTTAGTTCTAAACTCTATGCCAATCATGTTGCCACTAATGCGTATTGGTCGTTCTTTCACAGATTAATCTATAACGAAACAAATGTTAAAGAGTTAACATTTATGGAACCCGATTTGTGCAATTCTATTATACATAATTCTTGGAATGAAGAAAGAGATGCCATACCTGTATTTATTAAAGCTCAAAATCATAAACCCATTAACGTTATTCTCATTATTTTAGAATCGTTTTCAAATAAAGTTATTGAACCTTTGGGAGGTGCTTCCGATATAACTCCAAATTTTAATAAGTTAGCACAGGAAGGTATTTTATTTAAGAATTTTTACGCTACAGGAAATAGATCCGATAAAGGAATTGGCTCTCTGCTAGCGGCATATCCTGCTTTAGTAGGTCCTTATTCTATTTTGTATTTTCCGGAAAAAATGAATAATCTAGATTATTTATCTCAGTATTTTTCAAAAAATATTTATAAAACATATTTCTACTATGCCGGAGAAACAGATTTTTATAATACAAAATCATTAGTAATGCGCTCAAAATATGATCATTTGATTTCGGTTTATGATTTTCCTGCTGCAGCAAAACAACAGAATTGGGGAGTCCCTGATTCAATTTTTTATAATAAAATAATAGATGATTTTGATACTTTTTCAACTCCCTTTTTTCTAGTTACTTATAATATCAGTTCACATCCCCCTTACGATATTCCCGGAATTTCAGAGCGAAACTATGAAAATGCTATCTCTTATAGCGATAAATGGTTGGGTGAGTTTATTGCTCAATTAAAAAAGAGTACTATTTGGGATAATACGTTGCTAATCATCACTTCCGACCATGGTACTCTTGGTTTTACAGGTACTTCAATCTCTGATCCACTTACTTACAAAATACCTCTGTTATGGATTGGTGGGGTTATTGACACTTCTTTTGTTAACGAAAATATAGGTATGCAAACCGATTTAACAGCTACATTAGTGCAACAACTCGGTTGGAAACCTAATCTTAACCCATTTTCTAAAAATTTATTTGGAAATTTATCCTACGCATTCTATTATAATACTAGCGGATACGGATTCGTATCACCGGATTTAACCTGTTTTAATGATAGAGATACAAAGCAAATATACTATCTGAATGTTGCCAATGAACAGAAAAAAGACTCATTATTAAGATTCTCAGAAGCTTTTGTGCAATATCTTTATACCGATTTTAAAAAACGATAAATTATTTTAACTATCTGCCTTCAACATTTAACAGATTCGTAAATTTTCTTATTATTTTTAATGATAAAAAAATCACAAACGCAGCTGAAATAATAATACACCAAGGTTTATCAAGTTCGAATTGTTTGTTTGTAATAGCAAATCCGAGAATTCTCAATAAAGTAATTATAAAAACCAAATTAAAGAAACCATTGTACTCGCGTTTCAGTACACTTTTTAAAGAAAATTGCAAATCTGTTTTTTTATATAATGAAAATTTTGGAAAAAATGCCGGCGTTTTGCTTGACCAGTCTAAGTATTCTTGTCCAAATTTTTTTCTTAAAAACTGCTCTTCTGCATACATAATTCTCTCATAATAAATCCAATAAAACAAACAGAAAAACAATGTGAACCACAGATCGGATAATATGAGTACCGGAGCAAGCCACATAAAAAAGTTTCCTAAATAAAGCGGATGTCTTACCATAGAATAGATTCCGGCTGTGTTCAATTGTTCGGCAATTTGCCCTGCGCCGGTATTTCTTCCACTTGTACCTTTCGGTGTAAATCCAATGGTTAAAATCCTAATCCCCAAGCCTAAGAAACCCACACACAAATAGAGAAAATCAACCCACCAATGATGAATTGTAACAGCATTGTTATACAGTAAAAAAACATACCAGCCGCCACCCACAATAACGATGAATAGCGGAAGAAAGCCTCTTCTTTTAAACAACCAATTACCCTGTTTTTCAAATGATTCCTGTAAAGCCATAATTACACAATCTTTTTTGCTAATTCAGAGAGACACACATTCCCTTCACTAAGGGTTCTCAATTGCCCCATCAAAGCATTCACTTTATCTTGAGTATTAGTGTCTTTTCTTTTGGGGGCAAACTTTTCACTCAAATAAGGAATTCGTCCCTCTATTTCCTGCTGCTCCATTTTCTTGAATTTAATGCCAGAAAGTATTGAATCAAAGTCCATTTTTGGATGTAAAAACATTTCTTTCAACATCTTATAAGCAATGGAAAAATCCATTTTTTCTTGTTGCAAAAACGCGAAAAGATCATAAATAGATTGAAGTTGGAACGTAATTTTTTTATTTTGTCCGTGTAAATGTTTGAGCTTTTGTCCGAAGAAAACGCCGACAAATTTCGGATTTAACTTTAAGTCATCCACAATTTTCTTAATAAGAGGAAAATAGTTATGCGTAAAGATGTAGTTGAAACAATCTTGAGGAACATTCCATTGGATTAATTGCTTATAGCGTTCAACCAGTTCATCGGGGATGTTTTTGCGGAGTTTTTCAATATGCTCAGTGGCTAATGGGATCGGTGCAGAATCGGTATCGGGGTACATTCTGTCAGCGCCGGGCAGCACTCGTTCAAAAATGGTTGTACCATCCACAAACGACTTACGGGTTTCGTTCGGCACTCCGTCAAAAGCCATAAGCGCTCTTTCTTCAATGGTTTCCAAAGCCGTTTTTACATCGGCTTCGGGCGACCAAAAGATAATTTGCGCATCTTCATTACCGGCTTTAAATATCTCTTGAATCTTTTCAAAAACGTGAGAGCTAATCACATCATCCAAATCTTCGTTGGTTGCCATATTGGGTTTTTCGATGCAGGCAATCACTTTCAAACGATTGGTAAACTCATCGTAAAACGGCTTGGTGGGTTGCGTAAAATGGGAGAGCAACCCGCTGAATTTCGGTAAATTTACTGCGTACAATTTTTCGTTTCTCTCAATAGCTTGTTGAATGGGAGTATAATAGAAATGGAACTCTTTGGGATCTAACTCAATAGATTGCATTTTCCAATTTTCTTTTGAGATACGTTTTCTCAATATTTCTCTAATTGCTAACAGCGCCCATTGCCGAAACGACTCTCCATGAGTAAGTTCTGGGATCCATTTGGTACGAGAAACCCCTTTGATTTCCACTCGGGTTCCGCCGGCACAACTCACATTTACATCTTCACGTCCGGCACCGATCCCTGTTCTTACTTTTCCTGTGCTTCGATTTAAAAAACGGATATAATCGCAGGCTTCTTTTACTTCATCCGGATTTTTCATATCGGGATAAGTAACGGTTTCAATGAGTGGCATTCCTAACCGGTCGGTGCGGTAAATGCGTTGGTGTCCGATATCGGAAACTTCGCGGCAGGAGTCTTCCTCTACACTAAGTTGAATGAGGCGCACGTTTTTGTTTTTTAGCGGAATCTCTCCGCCAATTCCCACGATAGCTGTACGTTGAAAACCGGTTGGAATAGAACCGTCCAAATATTGTTTACGGGTAATATGCACTTCCCCTACGATATTCATTTTAGAAGTTAAAGCGATCTCTAATGCAATATCCAACGCTTCTCTGTCAATAGGAAATGGCGGCGTATCGTCCACATCGTAGGTACAAGCTGTAGTATTTGCAATGCGGTAAATAATCTCTTTTTGGGTACGAAACTCCATCAACGCTGTGCCATCATACTCGCCTAATTCTGATAGCGTTGGGCGCATGTGGCGAATAAGTTCCGCATCAAATTCATTAGGTTTTTGGTAAATTCCGGCGGGGCAGCGACAAAACAGTTTTCTCTTAGTTAATAACTGCTGATGTACTTCCAATCCCGACATAAAACCGATCCTGTCATAATCTTTCTGAGTAGCTTCTTTTCGTGAAACGTAGCCAATCGCTTTTTTCGTTTCTTCAAAATTTTGTCGTGGGTTTAGTTTTTTCATATCTTTAAAACGCTAATATGCTAATAGTTAGTTAAATTTTCGCATTTGCTCCGAGGTTTTCGTAAGCGGTTGCGAAAATATAAAATTATTGGAGTATAATTTTGCCATTCTCACTTAATTATCCCTTCTTTTTTCAGCACCTGTTTCTCTCTGTCGAAACTAAAATTGGCGCCTGTCCAGATTCGAGTATATTTCCCGCTGTCCACCAAACCAATGAAAGGAATATAGGGTGCAGGTAGGTATTCGAAAAAAGTATCTTTGGGTATTATTTGGTAAGGGAATGATAAATCACTATCTCCAAATAGTTCTGTAAGGGTTACATGGCTCTCCTCGCAAAAATAATAGTACACATTTTGCAATGGATGGATTCGGTTCAAGGTTTCTATGTTGCGCACTAACTCTTTACATCTTGGACAAGTAGTTGTTAAGAAAAGCGCCAAATGCTTTTGCTCCAGATTTGTTTCATTAAAATGATAATTTTCACAATTCAAATAATGGGCGGGAAAAGGTTCATCTAACTCAATTTCATCTAAATAGAGCGGAATTTTGTTCGTGATAAAAATCGTAAAGATAGAGACTCCCAATACAATAACTCCTATCCACCAATACTTTAATGATCGTTCTTTGGCACGGTAATGAAGAAAAACAATAATACCAATCAGCACAATATTTTTGATGAGTGATTCTACATTGGAGAAAGGGAGTAGTTCACCGAAACAGCCGCAATTGGGCTGGTTCCCAAAGCGAATGAGCGCATAAACAACAATGCAGGTAAAAAACAACAACATGGCTATTGTTAATGGATAGACTACGCGGCGCAACCACAAACCGGCAATAATAATGATTCCTATTGTCAGCTCAAAGGCAATAATTAACCGCGCCATAATCATCGAAAAAGTCCACCCTAAAAAGGGAGCGGTTTCTATAATCCGGGCATCAAACGCCTCAATAGGAAACAACTTTAACACAGCCGAAGCAATAAAAGTGAGCCCTAAAAAAACTCGGAGGATTTGTGTAACTAATTTCATCTGTATATAATTTAATAGGTTATTGATTTTCAGTTTGTTTGGTTTTTTATATGCTGTGCGTGTATTTCTTAACATAACGGCTGAAAGCCGTTAATTAATTCAGCCCAATGGCAACACCTTGGGATTAATGAATATATTGTTTCATTTTCGCCCTGAAAGGGCAAATTATTAATTAATTTCATAAATATTGTTCATTATAATTTTGGATTATTTTTTTGCACACAGATGATTAAGAAGTTAGAAGTCAGAATGTCATTGCGGGCTTGACCCGCAATCTTTATAAATTTTAATTTTTTAATTTTTTAATCTTTAAATCAACTACCCTCTACATCTCTTTTTTACTAATATTCAAAAGCATCCCAATTGCGGCGCCGGAGATGGCAAGCGATACTCCGCCGCGGCTGATGAAAGGCAACGTTTGTCCGGTAGCGGGGATGAAAAAACTATTCACTCCGATATGGATCATCGCTTGCATACAAAACCAAATCCCGATGCCATAGGCTAATAGCATTGCAAACGCTCCGTCGGCATTTCTGGCAATCCGCATCGTTCGGAACAGGATGAAGAGGTAGGCAAACAGTACGAAAATTCCCACTATAAGTCCCATCTCTTCCACCAAAACAGCATACACATAGTCGTTATCTTTTTCGGGGAGCGCTTTTTTAATGTTACCTGTTCCCACATGGGTAGGTAACCAACTTGCGGTGGAGATGGCGGCGCGGGAAAGAATCGCCTGTTTGCCGTAGTCTTTGTCCATTCCGGGTGTTATTCTATCATTCCACCAATAAGTTACACGGTTTTTAAAAGTTTGCACACGCCCAATGTTTAAAGCAAATGCTAATAAAACGGCTATCAACATAGTTCCGCAAAATGCGGTCAGCCAGAGTGTTTTTACACGTCCCACAAAAAGCAACACTATACAAGTACAAAATAGAATGATAGCAGTAGATTGGTTGGATAGAAATATTCCTCCGCAAAAAATAAGGATAATCCCAAAAAGTTTGATGACTTCCCGTAACGACAACTCCTCTTCGTGGTTCAGTTTTTTTGCCATATATTTCGCCATATAGCGCAGCACACAAAATCCGATAAAATAGAATATTTGCAGATCCATACCGAAAAGGCTTACCGTCCGAGCACCGGAAGAATATATGGAAGAATAGACTAAAAGCACTCCGGACAAGATCAGCAAGGGGGTTGCAAACCGCGAAACGTTTCTATAATCAATATGATAAAACAGAAAGAGCAGGAAAAACCCCACACCAAAGTTTCTAATTTGCTCCATCCAGCGGTCTCCCGCACTGGCAATCATCATCACCGAAAGTAATGATAACAGTATGACGATCACTAAGATTACTCTGTCGCCTTTAAATTTCAGTTTTTCCATTTATGTTATTATTAAATAAGGTGTTATTATTTCAACAATTTATTCATCTATTTCATCGTCTTCAATAAAATAATTTATTTTTTTATTGAAAGTAACATTTGGCAACAACTTCCTTCGTTCCAAACGTTCTTTTGTTTCGATTAGAATTTCATTTATTTTCTTTTCTAATAGATTTTTCGGTGGCAAGTTTGTCCAATATTCTGCAACAACAATTCCTGCTTTATCCAATTCAAGAAGCTCTATTTGGTTTCGACTTGTTTCAGTACATAATATTAATCCGACAGGTGAATTTTCTCCTTCTTTTCTTTCATAACGATCTAACCATTTGAGGTATAGCTCCATCTGTCCTTTATATTTCGGTTTAAACTTACCTGTTTTAAGGTCAATCACCACCAAACGCCGCAAGTCTCTGTGGAAGAATAATAAGTCTATTTTGAAATCATCACCATCTATAATAACCCGTTTTTGCCTTTCCATAAACGCAAAACCACTTCCAAATTCAAGAATAAACTTTTCCAATTCAAGTAATATTGCAGTCTCCAAATCGGCTTCCAAAAAATTATCTTTCAACCTCAAAGTATCCAACAAATAAGGATCTTTGAATACATTAAACGGCACTTTTGAGTTTTCCGTGAGTTGAGTATTGGCAATTTGTTGCCGTTCAAATGGTTTCCTTGCAATTTGTTGTCGCAATTCTCTAATACCAAGTTGTCTTTCTGCTGCATCTTGTGCATAGAATAGCCGTGCCTGCTTGTCTTTAATTCGCATAACTTCGCAAAAATGCGACCAACTTAAAAATGGAATAAGGTCTGTAATTGTGTTCATATCACTAAAAACCGTAGCAAAGCGTTTCATTCGATATAGGTTGGCTTCAATAAAGGGGTTTCCATAGTTTGCCACCAATTTTGTCGACACTGTCGACAAAATCTTTTTTCCGTATTCTGCACGTTCCATTCCCAAAATCACAGAATTAATGTACGTCCCAATCTCCCAAAACATCAAAATAATTTGACTATTCGCTGCCGATACTACATTGAACTTCCTTTTCTCAATGATTTGAGCAACATTTGAAAATATAATATTTTCCTGTTCTATATTAGTAAGTTGAAGGTTGTTTTTATGTTTTGTAATCATACTCATTTTTTTACTTTGTATTTTTTTAGATATTTTTAGTTATGCATAACATCATTTACAACCTTAAACTTTAAACCTTAAATCTTTAAATCTTTAAACCCACTAACCATTAACCATTAACCACTAACCACTAAAGTTGCGCCACCGCCTCCTTAAACCTCTCCCCTCGTTCGCGGTAGGTGCGGTAGATCCCTCCGCTCACTACGCCGGGCGAGAAGAGCACGGTCTCTTCGGAACTACCCGCGTAAAAAGCAGTACGAACCGCATCTTCCAAATCTATGACCGAATACACATCTTTGTTCATCTTTTTAAAGAAATCTCTCAACTCAGTGTTGTAAACTCCTTGAATTACTACTATTTTTACTTTTTCTTGAATCACCTGTTTCAAATCTTCTGTGATCAATTCCATACTGCTCATATTGGTGATCCAAATCACGGGCTGGTGCATACTCTCCATGGCAAACCAAACCGCGTTGGCGTTGGTGGCTCTTGAATCGTTTATAAAATCAACCCCTTCAATGTTCTTCACATACTCTAATTTGTGTTCCGTGTTTTCAAAGTCGGAAAGTAACTCCTGCAAACTTTCGTTGCGAAGCCGGATGAGGTTTTGTTGCGATAAAGTTGCCGCCCTGTCGCGGGAAAACTGAAAATTGGATAATGCCTGAAACATACCTGTTCTTGTTTGTTGTACCATGTTATCTTACTTTTAATGTTGCTAATGATATGATTATTAATAAAATGCTAATTACGATAAAATGCTGAACAATTTTAGATTCGTGTATACCTTTCTTTTGGTAATGATGATGAAGCGGGGTCATCAAAAGGACGCGCTTTCCGTAAAACTCCTCCAATTGTTGTGGCGTTTTTTTATAGATATAATATGCTTTAAGCCACGAGATTTTTTTGGCTTTTCGATAATTATTCACTTTTGTGGTTCTATAATAGGTGGTCTGAATGATTACAGATAGCGTTTGTATGAGGAATACACCGCATAAAATGGGGATTAACAATTCTTTGCGCACAATAATACAGAGTACGGCAATAATTCCACCCAATGTCAAACTGCCTGTATCTCCCATAAAGATTTGTGCCGGGAAGCAATTGTACCAATAAAACCCGATGCACGCGCCAACCAAAGCGGCGGTAAAGATTACCACCTCGCTGATGTTGGGGATATACATAATATTCAGATAGTCAGCAAAAATTGCATTTCCGGAGACATACGCCAAAATGGCAATACCTACTGCAACTACTGCGGAGGTTCCCGCTGCCAAACCATCTAATCCGTCGGTTAAGTTTGCGCCGTTGGAAACCGCCGCGATGATAAAGATGATGATGGGGATTAAGAATAGAAATGCCCACTTGCCTGTTTCATCGCCCAACCAACGGGTAAGCGCTGCGTAATCAAATTCGTTGTTTTTGAAAAACGGAATAGTTGTTTTGGTCGAGTGTTCCGCTTCACTGTCTCCAAAAACAGTGTGTGTTTTGTTTACATTTTCAATAGAAAAAGCATGCTCCCGACTCATGATCACATTTTGAATATCTTGTTTTTTCTCCTTAATTACCACATCGGGGTGAAAACAGATAACCATCCCCACAATAAAACCAAGTACAATTTGCCCGAACAGTTTTTTCTTTCCCGATAATCCTGCTTTTTTCTTTTTGAACACTTTGATATAGTCGTCGGCAAAACCGATTGCTTCCAACCATATTGTACTGAAAATCATCAAAATCACATAGATATTGTCCAATCTGTTCACCAACAGAACCGGAATCAGCACGGAGGCGATGATGATAATTCCGCCCATAGTGGGAGTTCCTTTTTTGGAGAGTTGTCCTTCCAGACCCAAATCGCGCACCTCCTCTCCCACTTGCTTTCGCTGTAAAAACCGAATCATCTTCCTGCCAAACACAAGAGAGATAAAGAGCGACAAGATAATAGCCGCCGCCGCCCGAAACGAGATGTACTGAAACAGCCCCGCCACGGGGATGTCAAATTGCTGTAAGTAATAGAAAAAATAGTATAACATAATATTGTATTTAAAGATTTAAAAATTTAAAAATTTAAAAATTTAAGATTTAGGATTCATGTAAATGTTTTTGCAACTCGTAATATTGGAGTCTATGAGATATATAAAAATGATTAAATTTCTTATTTCCATTTCGTTCAAATTGTTTAGTCATATTTTTAGTTTTATAATATTTTCAAATTACGATATTGTAAATCTTTAAATTTTTAAATCTTTAAATCTTTAAATCCCAATATCTCCTCCGCATCATCAAAATGCGTTCTCACTCCGTTGATTTCCTGGTAGGTTTCGTGTCCTTTTCCGGCGACTAAGAGTACGCCGTTGTCGGGGAGTAGGTGGCAGGCGGTTTTTATTGCTTCGCGGCGGTTCTCAATAGTGATGACGTGCTGTTTGAAAGCAACGGGCACACCAATTTCCATGTCGGCTAAGATTTTGTGCGGGTCTTCTGTGCGCGGGTTGTCAGAAGTGAGGATCACTTTGTTGCTGAGGGTGCAGGCTGTTTCCGCCATAATGGGTCTTTTCAGCGCATCTCTATCGCCACCGCAGCCCACCACGGTAATCACATCCGCGCTGTTTTGCACAATCTCTTTGATAGTGGAAAGCACATTTTTGAGTGCATCGGGGGTATGGGCATAATCCACAATAAAAGTGCGATTTCGGTTGTCGCGCAGAATTTGAAAGCGACCGCTTGCGCCCTCCAATCTGCTCATTGCCAAGAAAACCTCATCCTCTTTCATTCCCAGCAACAGCGCTATGCCATAAATAGCCAACAGATTGTATGCGTTAAATTTCCCGCAGAGTTTTAGAAAAACCTCTGTGCCGTTAAATTCGCAGGTTAATCCTTCAAAACTGTTGTCAGTAATTTTGCCTTTAAAATCGGCGCCGGTACGCAAACTGTAGGTATAAACTTTTGCCTGTGTGCTTTGCACCATCACTTTGCCGTTTTTGTCATCTACATTGGTAAGCGCAAATGCGTTTTTGGGCAACATCTCAAAAAAATGTTGTTTCGCTTTGATGTAGTTGGCAAACGTTTGGTGAAAATCCAAATGGTCGTGCGTGATATTGCTGAAGATCCCTCCGGCAAAGTGAACACCTGCAATACGCTGCTGCACAACCGCGTGAGAGGAGACCTCCATAAAGCAAAACTCACAACCGGCAATAACCATATCGTTAAGTAATTGGTTCAGCGCGATCGCATCGGGCGTAGTGTGGGTAGCCGGAATCTCTTTGTCGTTGATTTTGTTAACAATGGTAGAAATCAACCCTGTGGGGTATCCCAAATCCATAAACAAGCGATGCAACAGTGTAACAGTCGTTGTTTTCCCATTCGTTCCGGTAACGCCCACCAATGTAATCTTTTGCGAAGGAAAGTCATAGAATGCAGCGGATAGATTTCCCAGCGCCTTAGTAGCATCTGTCACTTGAATGTAGGTGCAATTTTCAGAGATTGTTTTCGGCAGTATCTCACACACCACAGCGGCAGCCCCTTGCGCTACTGCCTTCTCAATAAACAGATGCCCATCCACTTGGGTTCCTTTTTGCGCCACAAACAGAGTGTTTTTCTCCCTAACCTTGCGCGAATCAAATTGGATGTTGGAGATGAGGGTATTCTCGTTTCCAATTATTTGGAGTGGAGTGAGGTTTGTAAGAAGTGTTTTTAGGTTTTTCATTATTGTATTTTTTTTAGCACACAGATGACACAGATTATTGGGATTATCGCAGATTTTTATTCATTACTCTCAATCACTTAAGTTATTGAATATTTGGCACATTCTTTTCAAATTTCGATGCACGCCGTAGGCGTGAAATATGGATAACCCCGTGCAAGGCGATAGCCGCAGCTCGGGGTAAGAGTGGCTACTGTGTAAACAGCGTGCCGTAGGTACGCAACATCTCCCCCGCCGGCGGGGGATTAAGGGGGTGGAAACATGTTGAACTCCTACGGAGTTCGAGGTTAGTTGGTTGTGCATTTCAATGCCCCGAATTTCATTCGGGGTTATAACTTGTTGAACTGCTACGCAGTTCGGGGTTAGATGGTTGTGTATTTCTGTCATCGTTTTAAGGGGGTCGAAATCGACCCCTTTTAGAGTCTCATTATTTAATTTTTCCCATAAAATTAGAAACTCAATAGTTGCTTTAGAGCGCATCCAATTTTTCACAACGTCTTTCGGTTCAACCGAATTTTTAGTCCTTGCAATATCTGTAATACAAATATAATCTTCACCGTTACAATTAATGATGTTAACATTTGTTGATTTAACAAGAATAGTTTTAGTAGTTTTTGCCATAGTTATTATTATGTTTTATGTAAATTAGTATGGTGAGACCGGTCGTTACTTTTTCATTATTATTGTTATTATTTATTACTCTCAATCACTTCATATTTTTCGCAAACTATCAAAACTATTGATACATATCCTTTTCCTTGCTGTTCCTTTTTTTGACGTAATGCTTCAATATCTTTCTTCGACATTGAATCGGCAACTCCCGCTTCCACTTTTGCATTTATCCATTTTTCGTCCTTACATGGTCTTCTATCCACATGGCATAATAAACTCTTTGCTTCTTCTTGCTCATCAATGTACTGTTCGGACAGACGCTCTTCTTTTACCAAACCAAAGAGTTTTATTCGCTTTTTGTTAAGCGAATAATCAAAACCTGTAGTGTCATTTGGGATAATCACGATCACTTCGCCATTATCGCTCATCAATTTCATTTTCTTTCCATCCACACCACACACATGAGCAATAAACCCTTCTGTTTCAACCATTGTGTTTACATAACTGTCAATGTTTACAATCAGGCTATCGGCAGGAACAAAACCATTTTGAGCTGCCAATTTATGGCTTACAATACTTACAATTGTAATTCCTAATACTAAAATAAATGCTGCTTTTTTCATTGGGATATGTTTATGAATTATTGATTTGTAGCGTATTTTAATCCCGTTAGGGATTGAATATTGGTAGAATATAGGTTTCGATGCAAGAAACAGCGTGCCGTAGGTACGCAACATCTCCCCCGCCGGCGGGGGATTAAGGGGGTGGAAACATGTTGTGTAGTTCTTCTGCCCCGAATTTCATTCGGGGTTATTACTTGTTGAACTCCTACGAAGTTTTTATTAGTTGTATGTTGGTGTGTCATATTCATTTACTGTTGCTGTGTCTATTTTTTTTAACTCATGGAGAGTTTATGCTCGTTACACGCTGTATCGTTACGTTATTTTTTATAAATTTCCTTTAACTCTTCATCAATAATATCACCTTGCCAATAAACAGGATTATCATTTCCGTTAAATAAAATCAATCCCCAAGCATCTAATATTTTGGTCAAATCAATCACAAAATTAGATTTGTCCGTTTTAATAAATTTGACATATTTTTTTTCTCTCGAGGCATAATAAGTCGGAATATTGTGCTTTTTAAGCGTTTCTTCTGCTTCATAAATGTAATACACAATGTCATCAACTATTATATCCCAATCATCTTCCGACATCTCACTTTGTCGCTTGGTAAGCCAAGAAGTATCAGGAATTACTTGAACGGAACACATTTTGTCAAATATAGAAATTTGGCTTGTGTCTTCTATATTTATTGTTGTTTGTGCAAAATCTAAACTGATATAACTACGAAAGATATCTCCTTCCCAAAATCGGTCATCTATACTCATTGTGTCAATTGAATTGTATATCAATTCCGATATTATATCATTTTGATTTTTTACGTTGTCTTTTTGCTGTGCTTGACAAGAATAAAAGAGCAAAATCATACTCAATACTATCAAAAAATCTTTGAAATTATATTGTTTTTTTTTCATTTTAATATTCTTTTTTCATTCTTATTTTCTTTTTTTGGCTCTTTCGGCAGTGCCCTCTTTACCTCATCATCCCACCTCCCAAACTCCACCCCTTTAGTCCCCCGCCAGCGGGGGAGATTCTCATCACCTCATCACCTCATCATCTCATCATCTCATCATCCCATCACCTCCCAATACCCAAATACACCCCATTCTTCACCCCTCCGCTTTTGTCCACCTCTTGCAATAAGTCTGTATTATCCAAACTCATAATCCGTTTGGCGATGGTGTAAAAGAGTTGTAC
>JAITUN010000180.1 GCA_031286285.1 Bacteroidales bacterium
GCCGCCGATATGATTGTGTCGCGGGCAGGCGCCATCGCCATCTCCGAGTTGTGCCATATTGGGAAGCCGACAGTTTTTGTCCCGTATCCGTATGCTGCTGAAAATCACCAGTATAAAAACGCTCAGGCATTGGTCGAAAAACAAGCGGCATATCTAATCCCCGATGCCAAAGTATCGGACGAACTGACAAATACCATTCTCAACCTCCTGAACAACGAACCAGAAATGGCGCTGCTTTCCAAAAACATCAAAGCGTTGGCGATAGGCGATGCCGATGGAAGAATAGCGGAAGAGGTAATAGAATTAGTAGAATTTAAAAATAGATAATTATGAGAAAATTAGCATTAATTGTTTTTTGTAGCTTGTTTATGTTCAACTTTTCATTTGGACAAGACAAGGAAAAATACGCTGAATTAATAAAAAAAGCGTGGCAACTTTATGAATCTAAAGAGTATTTACAGTCGGGGCAGAAATACGCCGAAGCGTTTATTGCACTTGGAGGTAAAGGAATGACTAATGACAGGTACAATGCTGCTTGCTCTTGGGCATTAGCTAATGAAATTGACTCTGCTTTTGTACAATTATTCAAAATTGCAAAGAATGGAAATTACACAAATCTTGGACATATAACAACAGACTCCGACCTCAATGTGCTTCATAAAGATGAAAGATGGGAGCAAGTAATTGAAATAGTTAAGTCAAACAAAGAAAAAGCAGAATTAAACCTTGATAAACCTCTTGTTGCGATTCTTGACACCATATATCAAGATGATCAAAAATATAGACAAGAATTACGAAGCATTGAAGATAAATATGGATGGGAATCTGAAGAAATGAAGACACAATGGAAAATAATCAGTCAGAAAGATTCTATCAACTTGATAAAAGTTAAAAATATCCTTGATGAACGGGGTTGGCTTGGAGCAGATATTATTGGTGGTCAGGGTAATATGACTTTGTTTTTAGTAATTCAACACTCTGATTTAGGAACTCAAGACAAATATTTACCGATGATGAGGGAAGCTGTTAATAAAGGTAATGCAAGCGCTAGTAGCTTGGCTTTATTAGAAGACAGAGTTGCATTGGGAAAAGGAGAAAAACAAATTTATGGGAGTCAAATTGGTAGAGACAACGAAACCGAAGAATATTATGTGTTGCCATTAATGGATCCTGATAATGTGGACAAAAGACGTGCAGAAGTTGGACTTGAGCCTATTCAGAATTATATTTCGAGATGGGACATAACTTGGGATGTTGAGGAATACAAAAAGAAATTGTCGGAATACGAATTAAAACAGAAAGATGAATAATAATAAGGTAATAAGGTCGGGATTTTCTCGAATGTCATTAGCTACTAAGGTTTTGGGTAGAGGAATAAGGTTTTTTAATGGCGATGAGATTCCTCCTGCTTCCGCCGTCCCTCCCCGCGAGTCGTTGTCATTTCGAACGAAGCGTAGCGAAGTGAGAAATCTAATGGAACGCAGAGCAAGAAAAATTGATACCGTCTTAAAAACCTTATTTTCTAAAGCAACCTTAATAGCCAAGAAATTCCACACAGACCTTAACCTTATTCCCTTATTTGCCGGACAAACTTGTTTTAAAGAAGGTGAATTAGAAAAATTTGTGGTATGTAAGGAATCCTTACTATCCACTCATCATAAACTCAAAGCAGAAGAAAATGGAATTGTCGCAAAATTTGCGACAGTTGCTATCAATAAAATGTGGTATATGCAAATTTTGCACGTGCCATTCAACACAATAAAGGATTTTCAAAAATATTGTTGTTAAAGTAGAAATAATTAAAAAATAAAATAAAGAGATAGAACATGAAGACTAAAAGTGACGTAAAAAACACGCTTCAAATACACTCACAAGCAAAAGTTGAGTTTTACGCTGCATATTTAAAACGTTATTTGAGAATATTGTGTTTTGCCAAACCAATAAATCAGGTAAATATTTATGATGTTTTTTGTGGTATGGGAATATATGATGATGGAGGAAAAGGAAGTCCTATTATTGCCTTTGATACTATAAAAGACGTGGTTTCCGATGAAAAATTTAAAGAAACAAATACTCAAATTACTCTTGTAGTAAACGACATAGAACAACAAAAAATCGAACAAGTAAAAAAATACATTGAATACGAAAATCAAAATTTCTGCAACGTCAGGTACTATAATTGCGATATTGAGCAAATGTTTAATATCGTACAGCAAAAAGTTTCAAGCACAGCAACAGATACTCGTAATCTTATTTTCATTGACCCATATGGATATAAAAACATAAAAAAAGAGATGCTTTACCAACTAATGATAAATGGTAGAACGGAAATTATTTTGTTTTTACCCATTTCTCACATGCATCGGTTTACACAAAAAGCAATTCATGATGAAGAAACTGTTCAATATGAACCATTAAGAAAATTTGTCAATAGTTTTTTCTGCAGTAGTCATAAAATAATAAAAGAACACATTCCTGTAATGGAATACATTCAATTCATTACAGAAGCATTGAAATTCAATAAATTTTACACTACGTCATATTATATAGAACGAGATGTCGCCAATTATTTTGCTTTGTTTTTTATGAGTTCTCATATTTTTGGATTTGAAAAAATCCTTGAAGTGAAATGGCAATTAGACGAAGAAGCTGGACGTGGATTTAAAATCCCATCAATGCAAAAAGGATTTTTTGATGACTATTTCGCACAAGAAACAAAAGAGAAAAATGCAGCAAAGTTGGAATCAATGTTGCTCGAACGATTGACGTTACCTAGAACCAATAAACAAATATATGAAGAAACATTAAAATATGAGTTCTTGCCAAAACATACAACTGAAATATTTAAAACTTGGCAATTAAATAATCCAAAATTCAAAGTATATGATATAAAAACAAGAAATGAAGCTAGAAAAGGGGCTTTCTACATCTCATACGATCATTATAAAGAGAGTGAGGCAAAAGTTCAATTTAAAATGGAAAAACAATGAAAACCACAAAAATAGAATGGACAGAAGCAACATGGAATCCGTCAGTCGGTTGTTCCAAAGTAACGGCAGGGTGCAAAAATTGCTATGCGGAAGTCATGGCGAGGAGATTGCAGGCAATGGGTATGGCAGGTTATGAAGATGGTTTTAAATTTAAAATTTTGCCGGAAAGATTACACCAACCTGTAAGCGTAAAAAAGCCGACAAAGTTTTTCGTGAACTCAATGAGTGATTTATTTCATGAAAAAATGCCATTTGAATTTCTTGACAAGATATTTGAGGTCATTGCAAGCACTCCACAACACCATTATCAAATATTAACAAAAAGAGAACACATTCTTCAACGGTATTTTTCGGAAAGAGTCGCACCTAAAAATGTTTGGTTGGGTGTAACAGTTGAGCATAAACAAACAAAACATCGAATAGATATTTTGAGAAATATTGAAGTTCCTGTTCGCTTTGTTTCCATAGAGCCTTTGATTGGCGATGTCGGAAATTTGAATTTAGATGGAATACATTGGGTAATTGTTGGCGGTGAAAGCGGAGTTAGCGCAAGACCAATGAATCCTGAATGGGTAATTAATATTAAAAAACAATGTGCTGAACAAAAAGTAGCGTTTTTCTTTAAACAATGGGGAACATGGGGAGAAGACGGCGTAAAGCGAAGTAAAAAAGAAAATGGCAGCATTTTGTTGGGTAAAGAATGGAAAGAAGAACCAGTACTTGAAGTAATTGCAAGCTGATTATTTAAAATAAATCAATTATGAACATGCGTAAGACAGACAACATTTTCTTCATCGGCATAGGCGGCATAGGGATGAGCGCTTTGGCGCGTTATTTCAAGTCGGAGGGGAAGAATGTGTCGGGTTATGATCTTACGCCTTCGCCTTTGACCGAGCAGTTGATGGCGGAGGGGATTACTGTTTTTTATGATGATGATTCAACAAAATTGCCGTCTCATATTGATTTAGCTATTTATACGCCGGCTGTTCCCGACGATCTCGGACTTTTCGCAACGCTTGCGCAGCGTAATGTTCCCGTAATAAAGCGTGCCGAGATATTAGGATGCATCGCCGAGCCGCACGAGACGATTGCCATTGCCGGAACACATGGAAAAACCACCACAACGGCTATCTTATCGCACATTTTTTATCAAAGTCC
>JAITUN010000186.1 GCA_031286285.1 Bacteroidales bacterium
AATCTGTTCTTTTTCATTAGTATTACTCCGTACTCTTGAACCATTCCATAAAACCAGATATATTTAACAAGTTATGGTAAAATCCGAAATAATAATGTATCAAGGCGACAACACTGTTGCGGTAGAAGTCAGACTGGAAAACGAGAATGTCTGGCTAAACAGACAGCAGATTGCCTTATTGTTCGACAGAGATATAAAAACCATAGGAAAGCATATTGGAAATGCGCTAAAAGAAGAATTGGCTGAATTTTCAACTGTCGCAAATTTTGCGACAGTTGAAGGTAAAAAAAATGCCAATTCAGTTGTCGCAAAATTTGCGACAACTGCTGCAAATGGAAAAGTTTATCAAATGGAGCATTATAATCTTGATATGATATTATCAGTTGGTTATCGTGTAAAATCAAATCGTGGTGTTCAATTTAGGATTTGGGCAAATCATGTTTTGAAAAACTACCTACTAAAGGGCTATGCAGTTCATAAAAGGTTTGAACGATTAGAAAACCGTGTAGCAAAAACCGAAGAAAAAATTGATTTTTTTGTTAAAACATCATTACCGCCATTACAGGGTATATTTTTTGAAGGTGAAATATTTGACGCATATATTTTTATTTCTAAGTTGATAAAATCAGCAAAGAAATCAATCGTTTTGATTGATAATTATATAGACGAAACTGTTTTAACTTTACTGTCAAAACGACAAGCAAAAGTCAGTGCGCAGATTTATACAAAGCGAATTTCCACCCAATTACAATTAGACTTAAAAAAGCATAACTCACAATATGCCCCTATAAACATCAATACATCTAATAGCTTCCATGACAGGTTTTTAATTATTGACAATACAGTATACCACATAGGAGCTTCAATAAAAGATTTAGGGAAAAAGTTGTTTGCTTTTTCTAAAATGGAAATAAATTATACAGAGCTTAGTAAAATAATTTAAAAAACAGTAAAAAAAGAAAAGTGCTGAGGGGTTATTCTTCGTAGGCTTTGTAGACGGTTTCGAGGGTTTTTATGACATTTTTGGTGATGTCTGTTTTGAACCGTTCAAAAAGCACACGGTTTTTGGCGGGGGAATGGTCATGCCGGAATAGCTCATATACTTCTACGCCTAGCCCGTTAGCTATGGCAGATAGAGTATCTGATGTAGGGTACTTTATTCCTCGCTCTATATTGCTAAGGAAGGTTATAGAAATGCCCGCTTTCTCGGTAAGGGTTGCCTGTGATAATTGGCGTTGTTGGCGATAAAATCTTATTCCTTTGCCGAGTATGGCTCGTAATTCTTGTCCGGTTACCATTTATTTGTTTTTCCCTATATATCAATAGCTGATTAAACCATGAGGACTAGTTGCTTGACAAAAATCTATATGTTCTATATATTGAACTATAGGAATACAATGTCCCTTCAAGACACTTTCTTTACAAGTGAGAAGTGAAAGCGAACCTACGCTTAGGTTAAAATTCACTTCTCACTTTCATTTTTTCTTATCACTTGTTCACTAAGCACCTAAACTAAAGCTCTCTTTTGCAATTCTTTTTTTCAACTTTCCTGATTTTCTCTTGTCTATAAATAATCACCATGTCAGCTAACGGTGGATTTTTTTTTATCGTAAGGGATTACCAGTTTTCTGAAAAGTGGGAAAATTATACGAAGGTTTAATTTTCCCATTTCTCGGTGCAAAAAAAACCGCCCAAAAAGCGGGTTTTAATGTTATTTAATAATACCAGATTTTCTAAAAAAAGATCAAGTCAGGAATTATTTTTAATTTTTTCAGCAGCATGGGCTGTATTTATATATGTGTAGACAGTCCTTCGGCTAACTCCGAATTTACGGGCAATCTCACTTTTGGACACATTTTCGCTTAACAATTTCCGTATTTCTGCCTCATTACCTGACAGTTTAAGGCGTTTGGACTTTCTCCCTTTCGGTCTACCAAGCACAACACCTTCTGACCGCTTGCGGGCTAAAGCCTCTTTTGTCCTTTGGGAGATTAGTTTTCGCTCTATTTCAGCGGATAATCCGAAGGCAAAAGCGAGTACTTTCGACTGAATATCGTCTCCAAAGCGGTAATTTTCCTTAATTGTCCATATTTTCACGTCATTTAGCAGTAAATGGTTCAATATGGACATTACCATTAAGAGGTTCCTGCCCAAGCGTGATAACTCGGAACAGACAATAATATCGTCTGTTTTTACCTCTGCAAGCAGCGAACCCAAAAGGCGTTTTTCGGGTGTTTGTGTTCCGCTGATTGTTTCCTCGATCCATTGATCGATTGTTAATTTGTTCATCAAGCAAAATTGCTCGATTTCAAACCGCTGGTTAGCAACTGTTTGTTTGTCTGTGCTAACCCTAATGTAACCGTAAATCATAAATTCCTCCGGTAAAGATATTGAGATAAATCTCTTTACCTTCTATGAAACCTCATCGCTTTAAGTGTGCAAATTAAACCTTCGTTTTTCTTTCCCACTTTTAATAAATCTGGTAATCCATTACGAAAGAAAAAAATACTTCACTGTTAGCTGACATGGTAGCTATTTATAGACAAGAGGAAATCAGAA
>JAITUN010000237.1 GCA_031286285.1 Bacteroidales bacterium
TACGTGCTGCGATGCAGTTGTTTTTGGATTTGGAAGGCAACGACATTCATCCGGCAGCAGGAGTGGCGCTGGCTTCTTTGATACACGCCTTAAAAACAGGAATGGTTGATAAAAATGCCGTCATCATGTTGAATATCACCGGCGGAGGAGAAAACCGTTTTAAATCGGAACGAAAATTGCACGAGCTTAAACCGGATATTATATTTCCGAAAAATCCTGATGAAAATGAAGTTTTGGAACGGGTGGAAAAATTATTTTCAAACTATGGAACATAAAAATTGATTTTGTGATGAAACAACTAATTGAACGCAAGCAATATATGCAAATACTTCGCAATCTGAAAGACCAAAATATAATCAAGGTCATCACAGGAGTGCGGCGATGCGGAAAATCAACGCTTTTGCAAATGTTTGCCGACGAACTGCTGCAAAACGGTGTTATGCAAGAACAAATTCAGTTCTACAACTTTGAAGACCCCGATATTTACACTATCGGAAATTGGAAGGATATTTACGATTATATCAAAGTACGGCTTATACCCGATAAAATGAATTATATTTTTCTTGATGAAGTTCAAAATATTGATGTTTTTCAACGCCTTGTAGATGGGCTTTTCATTAAGAAGAATGTTGATTTGTATGTTACTGGCTCTAATGCTCACCTGCTTTCGGGCGAGTTGGCTACACTACTTACAGGAAGATATATTGAAACATCCATTTTGCCTCTACAATTTGTTGAGTATTACGATAATATAGCTGTGAAATCGCCAAACTTATCAAAAATGGATAGTTTGGCGAATTACACCATAGAAGGTGGTATTCCGGAATATTATAATCAACAGAAAATCAGTCAGAAACAAGCAGATGATTTTGTAAAAAGCGTACTGAACACCATCATCGAAAAAGACATTTTTGCACGATTAAATATTAGAGATAAACACAACTTTAATAAAATTATTGACTTTGTATTTGATTCTGTGGGTTCGTTTGTTTCGCCTCGTTCCATTTCTGATACGCTCCGTACTCATGGTACAGTGGTTGATAAAGAAACGGCAGCAAAATATATAGATTCGCTTTGCGACGCGTTTTTACTCTATAAAGTTCCGCGTTATGAAATTAAAGGCAAAGGACTTTTGCAAACACTGAACAAATATTATCTCGTTGACCCATGTTTTCGCAAAGTTCGATTAAAACGCAGTATGCAAAAAGACCGCTCGCATTGGCTGGAAAATATGGTTTATTTGGAACTATTGCGAAGATACAGAGATGTTTATGTTGGAAAAATAGACAATAAAGAAGTGGATTTTGTAGTTACCGACCACGAAGGCTATACTTCGTATTATCAGGTGGCTTGGACTACAATAAATGACGAAACGCTCGAAAGAGAACTTGCCTCGTTAAATGCCATCAAAGACTCTAATCCAAAATATCTACTAACAATGGATGTGGATTTTAATCCCGTTTATAACGGTATTCGCAAACTGAATGTCGTAGATTGGTTGCTAACTAAATAAATTGAAAATTTTTATAAATGAATTTTAATATGATGAACATGAAATTTTTCGGCATTTTTGCCTTGCTGCTGATTGGCTTGTGGAACATCTCGTTGGCGCAACAAAGTCCGGCGCAAACTTCCGAATCAGCAAAGTTTGACGTTGTATATCAACGTTGTGAATGGACAATCGACCCAAATATAGCTACCGCTACCATTTCGGGTACGATAACCTTTTATTTCAAAACAATAAAAGATGACCTTCAAAAACTCGTTTTTGATTTACAAGATAATATGGTTGTGGATTCTATTATGTATCATGGAGATACTGTTTCTTTCGTTCATGAGAACGACCGTATTCTCATTCCTTTTGGAGTTCCTTTTCAATTGGATGAAATTGATTCTATATCAATCATATATAATGGTAATCCCGGCTCAAGCGGTTTGGGTTCGTTTGTACGCAAAACACATGCCGGAGTTCCGATTATATGGACGCTTTCGGCTCCTTACGGTGCATCGGATTGGTTTCCATGCAAAAACGATGTAACCGACAAGATTGATTCCATTGACATCTTTATAAAAGTTCCAAAAGGCAATTTAGCCGCTTCCAACGGACGACTTGTCTCCATTGAATCGGTTGATGGTGAGTGGGATATTCATCATTGGCATCATGGCTATCCGATTGCCACCTATTTGGTATGTTTGGCTGTAACCAATTATGAGGCGTACAGTGACTGGTACATGCGCAGTGAAACCGACAGCTTGGAAATTCTTAATTATGTTTACCCTGAAAGTTTAAATTCTGCCAAACAAAATACGCCAAATACCATCATTTCTATGGGATTTTTTGAGAAACTTTTCGGAATTTATCCTTATCCCGATGAAAAATATGGACATGCCCAATTCGGATGGGGTGGTGGCATGGAACATCAAACCATGTCGTTTATGGTTAATTTTTCTTACGATCTCATCGCTCATGAGTTGTCGCATCAATGGTTTGGCAACATGATTACATGCGGCTCGTGGCACGATATATGGCTTAACGAAGG
>JAITUN010000259.1 GCA_031286285.1 Bacteroidales bacterium
TTTATTCCCAATCGGCAATATGAAATGATTCGTCGTTCAAAATGGAACAATAGTTCCGGTAGCGGCTGCTACTGATTTTATTTGCTGCAACAGCTTCTTTTACAGCACATCCGGGTTCATGGATATGGGTGCAATTATGAAAACTGCAGTCGTAAATCAAGGTCAGCATTTCAGGAAAATAGTGCGATACTTCTTCTTTTTCCAAGTCCACCATCCCAAATTCTTTGATTCCCGGCGTATCAATGATATAGCCACCGAATGATAACGGAAACATCTCCGCAAAAGTTGTTGTGTGCATCCCTTTTTGATGATAATCGGAAATGGCGCCCGTTTTTAAATCCAACGCCGGCTCTATGACATTGATTAACGCCGATTTTCCCACTCCCGAATGTCCCGAAAACAGCGATACTTTTCCTTTTAAAAGCTCCCGCAAAGACTCTATGCCTTGCTGTTGCGTTGCCGATGTTTCATAACAGGGGTATCCGATGTTGCGATAGAGGGCTTCCAAACGCAAGAGTTCTTCTCTGTCGTCCAGCGAAAGCAAATCTATTTTGTTGAATATCAATGCAGCAGGGATATGATAAGCGCCGGCTGTTACCAAAAAACGGTCAATAAATCCCAAAGAGGTACGAGGAGCAGCCAACGTTACGATTAAAAAAGCCATATCAATGTTGGCGGCGATGATATGTGATGATTTTGAGAGACGCGTTGCCTTGCGAATCATATAGTTATCGCGCGGCAGAATTTCGGAAATCACCGCCTCGTGCCTGTCCGATTGTTCCACATACACATAATCGCCCACAGCAACGGGGTTGGTAGTTCTGATTCCATGTGTCCTGAGCTTGCCTTTTAAACGGCAATCAATCCTGTCGCCCGATTCGCAAAGAACCGAATACCAGGAACCTGTTGAACGTAATACAACACCTTTTACCATAATATTGTTGCAAAGGTACACTTTTTTCATCAAAAAAAAATTTGCACAATAATAAAAAGCTGTATATCTTTGCACATTCGAAAATGTATGTTTAATTTAATAAGTTTTAGAATCATGAAAAAACAGTTATTCTTTTTAGTGTTATTGTTGTGTTTGGCGGGTATAACCGTGCATGCACAACAACGTAAAGTTTTGTTTGAAGAATTTACCTCTTCAACATGTTATCCGTACTGCCCTCAATATAATGTGTTGATTAATCCTTGGTTGGCAGCCAATGCCGAGAAAGTGGTGGCAGTAAAATATCAAATGAATTGGCCCGGAGCCGGAGACCCCTATTACACGCCGGAAGGTGGTACAAGAAGAGCGTATTATGGCGTAAATGGTGTTCCTGATGCTTTTGTTAATGGCGTTAATCCGGGTGGTTCTACCATACAACAAATGTTTAACAATACTGTAAACCTCATTAATAACGGATATGCTCAGCCGGCACAAGCAGATATTACCGGGACTTTTAAGATTACCGGAAATACTATTACTATTGCCGGAAGCGTAACTCCGCTTATTTCGGGAAGCGGGTATAAAATCCATGTTATTGTAAATGAAAAAACGACGCATAATAATAAAATGACCAATGGGGAAACGGAGTTTTATCATGTTATGATGAAAATGTTTCCGAATGGAAGTGGTACTGATGTAACGTTAACAGAAGGAACAGCGATACCCTTTAATTATACTTATGATATGTCCACAACCCATGTGGAAGAGATGGATGATTTGGAAGTAGCGGTTTTTGTGCAAAACACATCTACAAGAGCTGTCCTCAATGCAGCCTACATGAAAAGTATTCCGCCTGCGCCGCCAACAAACCTTGAAGCTGTTCAGGAAGGCGCCGACGTTGTATTGACATGGGTAGCTTCGATCGAAGAAGTTGACGGTTATAATGTGTATCTCGATGGAACATTGTATCAAGACAATGTCACGGAAACAACTTATACGCTTGTTAAAGTTCCGGTAGGAGAACATGTTTTTGGAGTTACTTCGGTAACAGATGATTCCGAATCGGAAATGATTACTGTAACATTGGAAGTAATTGCTGATGGCTGTTCGCAACCAAAATCTCTTGATGCTGTTCAGGAAGGCGCCGACGTTGTATTGACATGGGTAGCTCCGGTAGAAGAAGTTGACTCGTATAATGTATATCTTGACGGAACATTGTATAAAGACAATATCACGGAAACGACTTATACGCTTGTTAAAGTTCCGGCAGGAGAACATGTTTTCGGAGTTACTGCGGTAACAGGTGATTGCGAATCGGAAATGATAACAAAAACATTGGAAGTAGTTGCTGACGACTGTCCGCAACCAACAGACCTTGAGGCTGTTCAGCAAGGCACAGACGTCGTATTGACATGGGTAGCTCCCGATGCTGATGTTGACAGTTATAAACTTTATTTCGACGGAATGCTCCACGGATATAATATCACCCAAACGACATACGCTTTCAATGACATTCCTGTTGGAACATATACATTCGGCGTTTCAGCTGTCATAGGAGAGTGTGAATCGGAAATTTCAGAAATAGAATTTACAACTACTATAACAGGCATTTCGGAACTACAAAATGCTTTTACTCTCTATCCCAATCCTGTCTCCAGCACATTGAATATTAATACAAAAGGAATTATTACCGATTGCCAAATATTTAATATCCAAGGACAATTAATCTATTCGATCCAATCGGACGTTAAAGAAATTGCCACCGATGGTTGGGCTTCCGGCATCTATATTATCCGTATTACAACGGAAAAAGGAAGCGCAGAAAAACGGTTTATAAAAAATTAATGTTTTAATATAATATATGTTTAATTAAAAAATGTAATTTTATGAAAAAGTTATTCTTTTTACTATTTTTGTTGTGTTTGGCAGGTATAACCGTGCATGCACAACAACGTAAAGTTTTGGTTGAAGAATTTACCAGTTCAACCTGTGGACCATGTTATTCAGTTAATTTATGGCTTAATCCTTTGTTGGTAACCAATGCCGATAAAGTGGTAGCGGTCAAATATCAAATGAATTGGCCTGCTCCGGGAGACCCGTATTGCACGCCGGAAGGTTTAACCCGAAGAACGTATTATGGTGTAAACAGTGTTCCTACAATCTTTACTAATGGGGTTACAACCAGCAATTCCCAAACATCTGTTCAAAATGCCATTAATAACGGATATGCTCAACCGGCAGAAGCAGACATTGAAGGAGTCTTTCAGGTGGTCGGTAATATGATTTATGTAGAAACAAACGTTACTCCGTTGATTTCGGGGTCGAATTATTTGATCCATTGTATTGTGAATGAGAAAACGACCACCGGCAATAAAAAGACCAATGGAGAAACTCATTTTTATCATGTAATGATGAAAATGTTTCCCGATGGCAATGGAACAACTTTAAATTTAACGGCAGGGGAAACTATTTCATTTATGTTCTCTCACGACATGTCAACTACCCATGTGGAAGAGATGAGCGATTTGGAAGTTGTCGTATTTGTTCAGAATAAATCTACAAGAGCCGTACTCAATGCAGCATATCTTCCTGCAGGTAATGTTACATCACCATTGCCTCCAAGCAATTTTACAGCTACCCAACAAGGAGAAACGTTGAATATCAATTTAGCATGGAGCGCTGTTTCAGGCGCCAGCGGATATAATGTTTACAGAAATGGCGTAAAATTGAATACCGCGCCCGTTACAGGAACGACTTATTCGGATGTAGCGCCTGAATACGGTATCACTTACACTTATGGAGTAGCCGCCGTTGTTGGTAGTGTGGAAGGTTTTGAGGCGAATGCTACCGTTTTTACCAATATAACTATTCCTACGCCCACTATTACAACGGTAAAACAAATACGCGGTAAGCAAATGTTAGTTGAATGGGAAATGCCTCCCGGATTTGAAGTTTCTGTTAAATATTTCGTTTATAGAAGCGGAATAAAGCAAACCACTGATCCAATTACGGAAACTTCCATTATAAATACAGGGCTTTCTTACAAAGAATATTGTTTTGAAATAGAACCGATTTTAAATGAAATAACTGGTGCAAAGTCAACCAGCGTTTGTATAAATCTGCTCGACATTCCTCAACCGAAAAATCTTAAAGCCGAACAAGTTTCCGTGACCTCAAAAGAGGTGCTTTTGACATGGGATGCTTCCACCTCAAATACTGCCGGCTATAACCTCTATCGTGATGATGTACTTATCAATACTGAACTTATAACATCAACAACTTATACCGATGTTGTTCCCGAATTTGGCGTGCAATATACCTATCAGTTATATGGAGTAGCCTCAACGGGCGCCGAAAGTGAAAAATACGCAGAAGCAAAAATCACGTTGTCAAATTCTGCCATTCCTCCTCCTGCTAACGTACAGGCAATACAACAAGGCAATGAACTAATCGTATCCGTTACATGGGCATCTCCTTTAAGTGGTTTAGACGGATATAATATTTACAGAGATGGTGAAAAAATTAACACGGAACTTGTAACGGAAACCGAATATTTGGATGAAGTACCTGCCGAAGACAAATATTGCTATACCGTAACTGCAGTTATGGGAGACGATGAAGGAGAAAAATCGGATCCTCCTGCATGTGCAGACGTTAATATAGTCGGCATTGGCAACATAGACAAAGACACATTCATGATCTATCCCAACCCCGTGTCCGGCACATTGAATATCAGTACAACGGAAACCATCACCGATTGCCAAATATTTAATATTCAAGGACAATTAATCTATTCGACCCAATTGGACGTTAAAGAAATTGTCACCGACAACTGGACTTCTGGAATCTATGTTATCCGTATTACAACGGAAAAAGGTGTTGCCGAAAAACGGTTTATAAAAAATTAAATTTGTATAATAATAAAAACCTGCATATCTTTGCACCTTATAAAAATATATGTTTAATTTTAAAATGTAATCTTATGAAAAAGTTATTCTTTTTAGTATTCTTGTTGTGTTTGGCAGGTATAACCGTGCAGGCGCAACAACGTAAAGTTTTGTTTGAAGAGTTTACCAGTTCAACTTGTGGACCATGTGCTTCCATGAATTCATGGCTTAATCCTTTATTGGCAGCCAATGCCGATAAGGTAGTGGTGGTCAAATATCAAATGAATTGGCCCGGAGCAGGAGACCCCTATTACACTCCGGAAGGTGGTACACGAAGATCGTATTATGGCGTAAATGCTGTTCCAGATCCTTATACCAATGGGGTTTATACCGGCAGTCAATCAGCTATTCAAAACGCCATTAATAATGGATATGCTCAGCCGGCACAGGCGGATATTACCGGAACCTTTAAGGTTAATGGAAATAATATTACTATTACCGGAAGCGTAACTCCGCTTATTTCGGGAAG
>JAITUN010000273.1 GCA_031286285.1 Bacteroidales bacterium
CGATCGCTTTTTCCGATGACGGTGGTTTTCCTGTCAACCTCCTGCGGTTGCGCGGAGCGGTGCGCGAGCCCGAAGCGCGATAACGGCGTCAGCCGTTTTCGCGCTGTGCGGTGGGCGCGATGGTGCGTGTGTGGCGGATCGTGCGGCGAAAGCACGACCGCGCCCACATAGGAAAGCGACAGGTGCGGCTTGACAATCCCTTTAATACTTTATATTCTTTATTTTAACCCAAAAAACCTCAACATTTAAGGTACTTTCAATCGTTATTTCTTGATTATCCTCGAAAAGTACCCACATTTTAATATTATAAGTTCCGGTAGGGAGTTCCTTACTCCATTGCAATTGGTCTTGTGCAGGAACTTCTTCTACATCGTCAATATACCATTTCAAACTGCCGGGGTTTGGGTTTATTCCCTCTATCTCAGCGCGGAAATTTACTACATCTTTAGTACAGATAGTAGTACTTGGCAAGTCCTCGTGATGAATATTGTTTACATAAAACTCCGCAGGTAAATCACATATCTCAATAATCAGATTTCCTGTTTTTGAAATTGTGTCATTGTTCTCAAAGCGAACCCACATTTTTATTTCATATTCTCCGGGTAAAAAAATTTTGTTCCATTCCAATTGATCTCTTGCCGGCAAGTACTCTGAGCCATCAATCTCCCATTTAATTCTTGGCGACTCTGTATGCAGTTCTCCCTCAATTTCGGCTCTAAATTCAACCTCGTTTTCACAAAAAGGATTTTCTTTCAAATCTTGAAAATGCACATCATTGGCATAAAATGCTGCCTCCAAATCTCGCATTGCGGAGCCTGCCAAATAGTAATAAGATTCAGCAGGTCCTATGCCATAACACATAACAATAAGACCTTTCGAGTTGGTAAAATTGTAGGATGCTGTTGCGTGGGTTAGGGGCATGATATAAAACGACATTTGTGGTGTTACAGTTAAGTTGTCATACCAATTCCCGCCGCTTAAAGCAGCAGGCACTCCGCCGCCAATAGAAACTTTTGTGCTCTCTTTTGTGGCAAAAGGGGTAATTATTATGCCATAATGTTGATTTATTTGCGTAGTTCCGTCAGGTATAAAAGGGGCAATCATAGCACTTTTTCCCATTTGTTCTATTGCAGGAAGCCATGCTTGAGCAGCATCAGATGTAAATATCGGATTATAGGACATTGATGTAAGATAAGTACAAACCCCTACAGGATTGGTGGCTTGAATAGAGCAGCCGTTATCACTTAAAAGCACCTCTAATTCTATATATTGACCGGCATTTATGGTATTATTTCCACTTGACGAATATATAAATGCTCCTGTATGTGTAATGGTGGTATTGTTGAATGCTGCCACAATACGCACTCTGTCTTTGGTAAGAAGGGAAACCGGAACAAAAAAATTCTTTCCCCAAGTAAATACCGGCACTAACTGTTGCATTAAAGGTTCACCACAACAAGTAGCAGTAGTAGGAATAAGAACCCCTTGATTAACCGCAAAAAATGCAATAACATTATTAGCAGTAATCTGATAACCGGTCATATCGGTTGTAGAAGTCATATAGTAAACATCTCCTGTATGAAGAGTTTCAACATAACCTCCGTTTTGATACAGTTGGGTATTGTTATTTATAGCAACAACAGCGTATGCATCAGAGCGAGAAGAAGGCCAAGGAAGATAAGATATTTGATAATAGTTCTTGGCTAAAACTTCTACCGGCAAAATATTGGTAGCATCTGCCCCGCCATTACGTTGAATTAAGGCATACACCTTAATGGGCTCATTACTGTTAATATGAACACTCTTATTGCTTTTCTCAATCGTTGTATTATATACGGCTTGCTTTTGAGGTTCGGTAAGGGGATAAGTAAATACCTCATTTGTGCCCATACTAAAAGGTACCGAAGTTCCCAAATTAGTAAAATGGATAGTTCCCGAAACAGGTTTGTCTCCGCTTACAATGCGAATCTGCATATCAACTTGCGTATAAGGACGAGTATCTAATTGTCCAAATGTTAGCCAAAAATCTTTCTCGATGGTGGTTTGTGCTTGAAGAGAGGAAATACCTTGTATTAAAAACAAGATAGTTATAAAAAAACTGAAACCTTTTTTTACTTTCATATCTAAATAATTTTTTCGCAAAAATAAAAAAAAGTTTATTCAAAAAAAACTATTTTTGCACGTTTATTTTTATTATTAACCAAAATTTATTTATTATGAAAAAATAACTATTATTTTTAGTTCTCATTATGAGCATCTTAATTACTGTACAAGCAGGATATGTGATAAAAGGGATCAATTTTATTGCAAATCCCGATGATTTGAAAAATTTCACGCTCGCATTGAACGAAGAAGGAGTGCCCATTTCTGCTGCATCTATGCATACATCTTGGGGTGGTAGTGGTGGAAAAAACACTATTGTAATTATCCCATCAGATTTATTTGCTTTAGCTACTTGTTTTCCTGTTATTTTTCCAACTGGACCCGACGTTTTTTTTGATATAGAAGTGCGAGATTTTCATTATGATCAAGAAGGTGGAGTATATGTGTTATGTGGTTCACGCAGAAGTAATTCTTTTACCCATGCTTTTGTTGCAGTTATTGATGTAGGGTTAGCTACTATGCGGTATAACGAATATGCTGAAGCTGATATGTTTTATTCCATTTGGGCGGAAAATGCTACTTTTTCTACTTTGGATTATTATGTGTGCGGTACAAGTGGAACACATGGAGTTATTGCTTCAATTAATACTTCTAACTTACAAATGACTAATGTTTATATAACAAAAGATGATTGGGAATATCACAAAATTATTGCCAAACAAATATCTTATCCGCCGCGCTTTATTGTTTCAGGAAGAAATCCTGATTGTACTCTGTTAGGATTTGCAGTGATTAATCCGTCATTTACCATAGCGAATACTTATACTTGGGTACAACGTTCAGAACCGGCTTCACATTGTGTTGTGTGTGATCATATTTTTGAACCCACAAAAGTGGTTTTAGCGTATTCCTATCAAAGTAGCGTAACCCTGAATCTTGTTTCTTTGTCCTCTCCTATACTAATAAGTGCTTATCATTATAGTTTTTTTAGCACGATAAACACTAAATATAATATACAAGATATTGGTATGTTTGAAGTTAATAATGTGGTAGATCCTCGTATTTCTATAGTAGGTTATATTGAAGATGGAAATTCTTTAAGAACAATGGCATGGCATGGATATGTATTAGGATTATCCACCGCCACTGTTATGAATACTAATTCTTTTTTTGGTTCTGTTAGTGAAGAATACAAACACTATAAAATAAAAGGGAATCTCGTTGGCGATGAGTTTACAGGAGGATATTATCAAAACGGTTTGCAAATGAGTGCGCTTTTTGGTACTCCTTTAACATTTGCGCCATTTTGTGATCACCATGGTGTAAGTTTGGTTCCCAAATATGATGAACCTATTTATTCATCATTTAGTTTATCCCCAAGAGATTTCTCATACCGTGATTATGATACATTTTCCGAGCAACCATATCCGATGGTTTTTGATGAGTGTACCCCATTCAAAGGTGAAGAACCTGCCCCTGAATTGGTTATGCCCGCTGAAAATGAAAGTGAAATCATTACTTATTACGATCGTA
>JAITUN010000279.1 GCA_031286285.1 Bacteroidales bacterium
CAATGTTTATGGGGCGGTCCATATTGTATTCATGATAAACTCCAAACACATCAATACTTATAATTTCTCCCTCTTCACCTACCACAAACATATTGCCATACGCGCCGTCATAAGTACTAAAAGAGTATGCTTCTTCGGCAGTGCCATCATCTAAAACATAAGTTTTTTCTTGAAAAGTTTCCGGTTGAACCCAGGTAACCTCCACATTTTCGCTTACAATTTCTGCTAACGGTCTTCCCACCGCCCAGGCTATTTCATTAAGCATAATATTATATGTAACATTATTGTCTTCAATGTTCACTGTGGATTGATAGGTTACATATCCTGTTTTGCTCGTTTCAATGTTATATGTTTTATTAGCAAAAATATTTGGAATTGAGTAGTTTCCTGTTTCATCAGCGATGGTAGAATAGGTATTATAACCTGAAAGTTTAACCTCAGCGTTAGGAACACCGTTGGGCAAGTCGTTGGCAGTTACTTTTCCGCTCATGGCAAAAGTGGATAGCGGAGCCAACGTCAGATCAACTTCATAATCACTTCCGGCCACTACGCTTAGAGGAGTGGATGTTGCATCGGAATGTCCTAATTTTGTAGCCTTAAACTGATAACTACCATCCATCAGAAAGTCAAAACTGTAGTTTCCTTCGGCATCAGTAGTACGATTAAAATACTGATCGGCATTAGGTCCTATTAACTCTACGGTAGCGCCTTCCAATGGAGTGGTACCGTCGCTGGTAATTTTACCTGTTACCTTAGCGCCCACCAAACCGAACTTCATTTTAATATCAGGGAAGTAATTAATGGCTTCTCCCGGATATTTCCAGTTAAATTCATAAGCCATACTGTGATATTCGCGACCTCTGTTCACAAATTCGGGGGTTTCCGAAGTATAAAATTCATCATTATTATACATGATGTTGCAGATGGGTCTGTTTGTCATAATTACAATATTTTTTCCTTCATATACAAATGGATTGGACAGATTAAGTGTGATCGTTTGTTGACCGAAAGGTATTTCCACGAGGGCATCCCACACTAAAGTAAACTCAGATTCGGGCAATAGCCATGTGTCTAATCTGTCCGCAGTGGTATTCGCCATCCAAATTTGAAGTTGTTCGGCAAATTCACCGGTAATGTTATCAGCAAAACTACTAAAGTATTGCAGTTGGGTAATCACTCCGGCTCTTCCGATTATTTCATGGTCGTAATAGATTGATTGCACTCGGCTTAGCCCATAGTCAAAGTTGAACGGCACAGTTTTACGGAGTATATTATCGCCCCCAACGAAACTTGTAAATATTTGATTTTGAGGCTGTATATTGAGGTTCAAAAATGGGGATTTATCATTCGCGGGGTTTACGTCTTCCGGCAATTCAAAGATGGCGCGTATTGAAAGCGGTCCGGTTGTTGTAGGTGTAAATCGTAAACTTATCATTTTCGATTCCATTGAAACAATATCTTCTCCCTCTTCATTTATATCTAAGATATTATTTTCGTCATCAACCAATTTTACTGAATAGCCGGACAAGGTTTCTCCTGCCACATTCATAATTTGCGCTTTAAAAACGTAAGGCTCGTTTACCATAGGGGTTGTAACGCCAAAGAGTTTAATGGCTGCGCCGTCCAAGCCTACCATTTCCAAAACACGTACGGCATCTAACTGCACACCGTGTGCATTTTGAGCCTCTGCCTCAAATGCAATATAGTATTCGGATGATTTGTTGGGGAGCGATATATAACGTTCTGTCCAGTCGTAAACTTCTGTCATATATTCTACTAAAAAATTCCACTCTCCGGCGGCTGAGTTTTTGTAATAGATTCTTAGTTTATCTAAATATTGAAACGATATTCTTTGGGTATGCCAAAAATTCAGTACCGGATGTTCTACTGCGGAGAGATCAAAAGGGGCTGTAATCAGTTTTGTTTTTACTCCTTGTGCCCCGCTGAAACGTGCTTTTTGAGTACCCTCCTGTGCTGTCCAAGGGGTTCCTATATGATAGGGTACTACTTCCCAAAATTTTGATCCTGCTACAAATTCTTGATCCCAACACACAGGGAAACTTGTCCCTGTACTGGTTTCAAATCCCTCTTCGTATGGGAATGAAGAGATCCTACTACAGAATTTTACTTCGGCAGTGGTTGGCGTGCCTACACCGACAGTATTTTCTCCAACCACCATAAAAACGTAACTTCCCTGTTCCGGAACCGTAACGGTGAAACTCTCTTCGCCGCCAATCTCAGGATTTGAATTGGTATAGATAGGAGTAGCGCCGAAATTTTGATAAACCTTAATTGCGGTTAGTTCGGTAAGCGGATCTCCTCCCGAAGTTTCAGTCGGGTTAGACCAACTTATAACCGCTTGTAAATCATTGGTATTATCAGGAGTGACGGTTAAATCGGAAACTGCGGAAGGGGTTCCTGTGTCCGGTATATCTTCCGTAATGATGAGTTCAAGCGATTGAGCCGGATTATAATCAACTACGAAAGTGTAGTGGTATCCTTCTTCAAATTCGTAATTGTGTTGTCGCCCGTAAGGGTTGGGAGCAATTGACCAATAGCCATATTGCTGAAGAGGATTAGGAATAACATAGTCGTAAATCCCCGAAGTAATTTGGATGGTAATACTGTTGTCAAAAACAACATTGGGGGTAGTACATATCGGCTCCGCATTATAAGGTATTTTAAATGCAAATGCATCCATAAATCCCGGCGCTAATGCGCAGTTGTAAGATAAAAAACCGGATGCGGGGAAAACGGTTCCATAAGTAGTTGCAGTGGGATCCAATAACAACATATAACCGTTACCGTTAGGGATATTGGCGCTTACTTGCAAAGTAACGTTTACCATTCCTTTGGGGGCAGGAGTTCCGATCGGTACAATCTTTAATGCACCCGAGTTTTCAGAATTGATTGTTTGGCTATGCGCTACTCCAAAGAGTAACCATAATGCCACAAGAAATAAAATTTTTTTTTTCATAAGTTAATTTTTTTGGTTAATAAATGGGATAGAAAATTAATTTCAGTGCAAAAAAAGAGAGTTATTGTAAAAAACAACCATCTTTCAAGCCGTATAAGCACCTAATTTATAAATCAGGCGCGGAAATGAAAGAAACTTTAAATCTTTAAATTTTTAAATCTTTAAATTACACAGTTTTCCCGTTCCGCAACGCATTCAAATAGTAATTCGGGCTCACACCGGTAATCTCCTTAAAGGTGCTGCGAAATGCGCTCGGAGATCGAAAACCTACCTTGAAAGCAACAGATTCTATGGTGTATTTGGTAAAATCTAATTCCGAAAATAGTTGTTGTGCCTCTTGAATCCGGTAACTGTTCAAAAACGAACGAAAGTTCTTCTTTAAGGCAGTATTGATTACCTGCGAAACATAAGTGTGGTTAGATTGTACCAATTCTGCCAATTTGTCCAATGAGAATTCAGAATCACAAACAATTGAATTGTCTTCCATCAGAGTTAAAATTCTCTCTAAAAGCTCCTCCTGCATCTCATCGGTAAGCGGACTTTTCTTGTATTTTTCTGAATCTCTGTTTAACGAATGATCTTGAAGTTCTATTATTTGAATATTTTTTTCAAACAACTTCTTATACGCTATGCTGAGGTTTCTTTTTTGCAAATAGATATAGATCAAAACACCACTGACTAACAGTAAAATACCCAAAATAATAAATTGAATAATATTTTGATAGCGAATTTTCTGTTCTTTAATTTGTTGTTCTACAACAAGTTGTTCAATTTGTTTATTTGTTTTAGAAACTTCATACAAACGTTGTAATTGACTGATGTCGCCGAAATTTTCAGCCTTAAAGATCGAATCATTAAGAAGCGCATATTTTTTGTAATATTCTAATGCACTTTTATTTCGCCCTTTTGTTTCCTCTATTTTTGATAAAGTAAGATAATTTTCAGCCAATATACTCAAAAAATGGTTTTTTTCTGCAATATTATTTGATAAATCAACATAAAAGAGTGCCGAATCTGTTTTATTGACATCATAAAAGAGTTTACTAATATTGGATAGAATTTCCGCTTCTTTTTCAATTTTCTCATTCTTTCTTGCCTCTTCTAACGACCGTTTATAATAATAAAAAGCAGAATCGTACAGTTCTCTTTTTTCGTAAATCCAAGCCATTGTATTGAGCAGGGTATGTAAATGAATGTTGTCGTACTCTTTGCTAATTTGCAGCGATTTTTCAAGGTAGAAAGATGCGCTATCCAAATTTCCGTCTTCCACTTCAACTGTTCCCAAGTTGTTCAGCATAATCACAATAGTGGCGCTATCCTGACACAAATTCAGTGCTTTTGAGTAGTATATTTTAGCAACATCATACTGGTTAAAACGATAATAGATGTTGCCGATATTGGTGTAAATTTTCGGTTCATACGATTGATAATCACATTCTTCACATAAGAGGAGCGCTCTGATTAAATATTCGTAAGCATTACGAAAATCACACAGGTGGTAATGAATAATCGCTGATTTATTTAATGCCTCCGCTATTCTTTTTTGATGTTCTACATCCGTTTTTTTTATGGGTTTGTTAATAAAAAAGTTATAAAAGATTAAGGCAGTGTCTGTATTGTGAATATCAAAATAGTAGTTTGCCGTATCAAAGAGTTGTTGTGCAGAAAGATTTTGCATATTTGAAACCACATCGTTATTTAGAGATGAACTCTTAGGGCGGTTTTGCCCGTATGCAGTTCCAGCAAAACTAAGTAATCTGTTTGATTGAGAGACCTGTGAAATAAAAAATGTGGATAGATGAAATAGAAAAACAATAGTTAAGAGTTTTCTTTTTAACATAAAAATAGTTTTAAAAATGGAGGCGCGAAAATAAAAAAAATCTACAGAGGTTTGTTATCATTTTCCTCGTACCGTTCAATTATTTTGGTAACCAAATGGTGGCGCACCACATCCGATTGGTTCATAAAAATAAAATCAATACCTTTAATATCTTTTAAAATATGGCTGGCTAAAACTAAGCCTGATTGTTGGTGGCGCGGCAGATCCACTTGGGTTAAGTCGCCGGTAATGAAAAACTTGGCATTTTTTCCCATACGGGTCAAAAACATTTTAAGTTGTCCTTTGGTGGCATTTTGCGCTTCATCAAGAATGACATAAGCGTTATCTAACGTTCTGCCGCGCATAAAGGCAAGTGGCGCAATTTCTATGGTTTTGTCTTCTAAATAAGAGAGCAGTTTTTGCATCGGCATCATATCCCACAGGGCGTCGTAAAGAGGTTGGAGGTAGGGATCGAGTTTGTCTTTCAGGTCGCCGGGGAGAAATCCGAGGTTTTCTCCGGCTTCCACTGCCGGACGGGTTAAGATGATGCGGCGCACTTGTTTGTTCTTGAGGGCGCGTACTGCTAAAGCAACTGCGGTATAGGTCTTTCCGGTTCCGGCAGGACCGATAGCAAAAACCATATCATTGTGTTCCACGCTCTCCACCATCTTTTTTTGATTGGGGGTAATCGCTTTGATGACACGCCCTTCACGACCGTGCAGCAAAATGTCGCTACTGATGTTCCCTTTATCCATGCGGTAAAAAGAATCATCTTCTGCAGAAGTGATATTCAGCACGTCGGTTTCAGTTACTTTTCCAAACCTTTCGTAGTGAATTTGAAGAAGTTGAAAACGCTGTTCAAAAAGTTCCACTTCCGAATCTTCGCCCACTACTTTTACTTCGTTGCCGCGTGCCGTAATTTTTAACTTAGGATAGATGTGGGTGAGCAGTTCAATATTGTCGTTGTTTTTGCCGTAAACCCCTATAGCAGTGTGGGTTTCTAAATAGATTGTTTTTTCCATTAACAGGGTTGAAGTTTATGGCGCAAAAATAATTTTTTTATCTGTTTCATTGTTTTTTATGAGATAATTTTTGTTAAATCTTTATATTAACAAATTTAGATATCACTTCTACAATTCTCATTATTGCGTCTGGTTTTGCAAAACTCCTAATATTCTTTTCCATTCTTGTTGAGGTTTCAAAATCACTCATAAGATTTACTAATATTGTAAACAGTTTCTTTGACTCTATATCTGGCAACAGAATTGCAGCACCGGCATCAGATAGCTGTTTTGCATTTGCAGTTTGATGGTCTTCTGCAGCGGTAGGCAAAGGAATAAGTATTGCGGGAAGTCCTACAATGGCAAGTTCAGAAATAGTAAGCGCTCCGGCTCTTGAAACTATGTAATCGGCTGCACTATATGCAAAATCCATTCTATTAATAAATGGCGCAATTTTAACTTTTTTAGAGATCAAGCCAGATAATTGAGCTTCATTAGATTTATAATAAAAATCGCCGGTTTGCCATATTAATTGACAATCCAACTTCTCAAAATCATCAATAAAATCTAAAACAACTTGATTAATAGTTTGAGAACCTTGACTACCACCAATAACTAAAACAGTCTTTTTTGTGCTAGCAAGATTAAAAAACTCATATGCTTCTTTCAAATTAGGCTTAAAGTTAATTATTTCTTCTCGCACCGGATTCCCTGTCATTACAATTTTTTGTTTTGGAAAAAAAAACTCCAACCCGTCGTAGGCAACACAAATTTTTGCAACTTTTTTTGAGAGCCATTTGTTTGTTTTTCCAGGATATGAGTTTTGTTCTTGAATGATTGTAGGTATTTTAAGTTCCTGTGCTGCCCTTAGCGCCGGACCGCTTGCGTATCCACCAACTCCAATTACTATATCGGGTTTGAAACTGTTCATGATTCTTTTTGCTTTGCGCACGGTGCTAATTAGCATAAACGGCAGTTTTAAATTGCTCTTGATTCCGCTCCATGAAATATCTCTACGAATTCCAAAAACATCTAAGCCTTCAATGTTAAAACCTGCTTCAGGAATCCGCTTCATCTCCATCCTTCCGTTAGCTCCGATAAACAAAACTTCTGCATTCGGATTCTTTTTCTTAATGTAATGTGCTATTGCTAATGCAGGGAAAATATGACCACCGGTGCCACCTCCTGAAATGATAATACGACTCATGTTGGTATCTATTAAAATTAATACAAAGATTAAATTAATTTTCCTCGCAAAAATATCATTTTAGTTAGATTTTTGTGAAGAATGCTTTTTTTTGATATTTTTTTTAAAAAAAGAACAATTTGGGTTAAGAATAATCTATTTTTGCAATCTAAAAATAATATGAAAAAATAACAAAATGGACCTTAGCAAAATTTTAACTATCAGTGGGAAAAATGGACTTTTTCGTTTGATTTCTCAAGGAAAAAATAACTTTATTGTGGAATCCCTGGAAGATAATAAACGTTTTCCAGCTTTCCAAAATGATGGTGTTTCATCATTAGAAAACATCTCAATTTATACACATAACGAAGCTGTTGAATTGGAAAAACTTTTCCAATTAATATATCTAAAGCAGGAGAAAAAACCACTAGAATACAAAGAATGGAAAGATGAGCAGCTACGTTCCTATTTTGAAGAAATACTACCTAATTATGATGAGGAAAAAGTTTTCATTTCAAATATTAGAAAAGCTTATTTATGGTATAATATCTTGTTGAAAAATGATTTGATTTCTGTTGATGAACCTGTTACTGAAGTAAATACTGAAGTAGAAACAACTACTAATGAACCGTAAAAAGTTAAGAAGAAATATTTTAAACATCGCAACCGCCGCTGTGATTATTCTTTTAGCTTGCGGAGTCTATTTTTATTATTATTTCTTCCGCCAAGTACATGCAAAACTTATCGAAACAATTCCTACCGATGCTGCATTCATATTTCAAATTAATGATAATGAAACTTTTCTGAAAACAGTAAAGCAAATCGCACCCTATATTAATCCTCTATTTGGCCTTGACGCATACCCCGGATGCCAATTTTTTGTGGAACAACTTCCTGGAAAGTATAATCAAGTACTCTTTACAGGCCATGCAGTTGGAGAAACTTTTTCTATCCTTTTTGCCTGCAAAATAAATGAGATGGCTTTCAAAGAACTACTCCCAAAGCTACAGATTGACGAAAAAAACTGCATACAATATGAAAACTGTAAAATTTATACCTATGGGACTCATTTAAAACGTTTTGTTTTTACTTATCATAAGGGAATCTTTTTGGCATCCGAAAATATGATGTTGCTTAAAAAAGCAATTAATCAATTGAAAAATACGAGAAATCTTACATCTTTAAAATCTTTTGAAACCTTGTTTGAAATAATAGAAAAAAATAAGAAACAAAACTGGCTTATTTTGAACCACCAAAGATATTTCTCAAATTTTGAAGCCTTTTTTAATGAGGAAACCTATTCTACTTTAAACAGATTTGCTTCAAATGCTTTTTGGTCAGCTTATCAGGTTCGCTTTTCTGCATTGAACATGTCGTTGACAGGATACTTAACTATTAATGATAATGCTCAAGATTACTTTAATAATCTCAAACATAGGTATTTATATTTTTCATCGCTCTGTGCAAATAATGCTAGTATTGATTTTGAAAACGATGCAATGATAAAACAAGCCAAAACGATGTTCCCTTCACAAAGTGAGTTCGAAATAGCAATTCACGCTGCAAATTCAGATTATTGGAATTATTACCTGACTGAAACCGGCATGAAAAAGTTTTCTGTCAAGCAAATAAAAATGTTTGTGTTGTCATTAGATTCACTTAGTCCCAAACTTAAGACAGCGAATGGATTGATAAAATTTTAATAAAAATATTTAATCTAAATACTCGTTTTATGATAAATTATAAATCACATGAAAAAACGACAACTCATATTCATTTTTTTTCTCTTTTATGGAGGAATCGCATTTTCACAAACATCTGACGTATTAAAGGTTACACAATTTACCTTAGATAACGGACTTACCGTCTATTTAAACGAAGACCACAGTTTGCCTCAAACTTATGGATGTGTGGTGGTAAATGCCGGCGGAAAAAATGACCCAAAAGAGGCTACCGGAATTGCACACTATCTTGAACACGTGATGTTTAAAGGCACAGACAAGATTGGTACGCTCAACTGGGAAGCAGAAAAACCTTTATTGGATTCTATCTCCATAATGTACGACCAATTAGCACAAACACAAGGAATGGCACAAAGAAAAGAGGTACAAGCAACGATAAATAGATTGTCGTTGCAAGCCGCAGAATATGCTATTCCTAATGAAGTGGACCTGATTTTACAAAGCATAGGTAGCAAGGCTGTTAACGCAATGACTGCAGAAGAAATGACTATTTATTTCAATATGTTTCCCTCCAATCAAATAGAAAAATGGATCGATATCTATGTGGAAAGATTTAGAAATCCCATTTTTAGATTGTTTCAATCGGAATTGGAAACAGTGTATGAAGAAAAAAATATGTATGAAGACCTTTTCTACGTGAGATTAATGGAGAGTTATTTGAAAAATTTCTATAAAAAACACCCTTACGGACAACAAACTATTATTGGCACAACAGAACATCTGAAAAATCCCAGATTATCCAAAATGGTTGATTTTTATAATACCTATTATGTAGCCAATAATATGGCTTTGATTCTTATGGGGGACTTTGATACTGAAAAGATTATCCCTTTGCTCAAAGAAAAATTTGCAGTTTGGCAAAACAAGCCGGTTCCCTCGTATCCTGTATATAAAGAGGCACCGTTTAAGGGTCGCGAAGAAGTGAATATGAAACTAACACCGGTAAAGATGGGAATTATCGGATATAGAACCGTACCCGCAAAACATGAAGATGAGATTGCACTGGAAATTTGCAGCCAAATCTTATCCAATGAAGGAAGTACCGGTTTGATAGACCAATTACTGAATGAAAATAAAATCTTAGTTTCTTATATTTTTAATATGGTTAATAATGATTTAGGAGGATTGCATGTTCTTTTTGTCCCCAAAATATTTTCCCAAAAACTCTCAGATGCGGAAAAATTGGTTCATGAACAGTTTCACAAATTGAGGTCGGGCGAATTTAGCGATCAACTTTTTGAAAGTGTTAAATTAAATTTTTTAAGAGAACATTATCAGCAACTTGAAGAACCATGGATGCGTGGTTATAAGTTGACTTATTGTTTCATTCAAAATAAGAGTTGGGAAGAGGAGTTAGCGGTTGCAGAAAAAGTGAAACAACTTACAAAGGAAGAAATTATTCGTGTTGCGCAACAGTACTTTGGAGATAACTATTTGGTGTTTAACTCACACATGGGTTTCCCAAAGAAAGATAAAATTGATAAACCCGATTGGAAACCGGTCGTTTCAAAAAATAGTGATAAAAAATCGGAGTTTGCCCAATGGATTGCAAGTGTGCCGGAAACAGAGTTGCCCCCACAATTTGTAGATTTTAATAAAGATCTCATTATAGACACATTATGTAATGGGGTGGATTATTATCAAACTACAAATCCCATGAATCAGGTTTTCTCATTAGATTTTCGTTTCAAAGTAGGTACAGCTAATGAGCATAGGTATGAGAATGTTGTAGAATATTTGAACGAAGTGGGAACGGTATCTCTAAAGACAAAAGATTTTAAAGCTGCATTACAAACTCTTGGCGCTGAATTGTCTTTCCATTGTGATAAAAACTATTTTACTGTGTCTATCAAAGGTTTTGATGAAAAATTAGATGAAACCTTGCAATTGGTATCGGAATTTTTCAAGAATCCACAAGTTGCTCCTAAGATAATTCAAAAAATGTATGAAAACGAAAAGGCAAATTATAAATTAAAGATCGGAGACCCCTCAACGCTTGGAGATGCATTGATAGAATATGTTCAATACGGGCAAAAATCTTCATTTATTGATAAACTAACCATCAATGAGGTTAAGAAACTGCAACCTGCTACATTGATTGACTTATTTAAAGATGTCATCACTTACGAATCGGAGGTTCATTACTCAGGGACACTTCCGGTTACGGAGGTTAAAACGATGTTGTTAAAAAACATCATTTTTTCAAAAGAACCCCAAAAAGCGCTTTACATTGAAACACCGGTTGCGGAAATTATCAAACCTAAAGTTTATCTGAATAACAACACAAAATCGTTGCAAAGTAATATCTATTTTTTAAGCAATGGTGCAGTTGCCAATGAGAAAGACAAAGCGCACTTGAAAGCCTTTAATGAATATTTTGGCATGGGGATGAGCGCATTAGTTTTTCAGGAGATCAGAGAGTTTCGTTCCTTAGGATATTCTACGTATGCCTATTATAGCAACCCGATTTTAAAAGCGAACAAAGGTTATTTAGTGGGTTATTTGGGAACCCAAAGCGACAAGACGATTGAAGGCGTAAGCGCTCTTGTTGATTTAGTAAAAAACATGCCTCAAAAGCCGGAGCGTATTGAAACCCTCAAACGTTCTTTACTGCAAAGTATTAACATGGAGAATGTCTCTTTTAGAGAATTGAGTTGGCAGGTCAGTCAGTGGCGATTGCAAGGCTACACGGAGGATCCGCGCAAATTTCGGTATAAAATCTTTGAGAATTTAACTTTCGACGATATTGTATCCACTTATCATAAATTTATTCATGGGAACCCTATTGCCGTAACCATTTCGGGCAATTTAAAGAAAATAGACACGAAAGCATTCGCGCCGTTTGGCGAGGTTGTAAAAGTGAAAGTTGCAGAGATGATAAGGCAGTAGTGTAGTTTTTAAATTTATGATAATAGAAAAAATCAAAGCTCAGATTTAACTATTTTTTTTGTAACAACTCCTTTTTCTGTTGTAATTATTTATAAAGTTACTCGCACAAAATCCAAACTTTTGTGTAAATTTGCATGCTCAAAAAAATGGCTTGTTCTTTATAAAATTTTTAATTAAACAATTATTAATTAACATAATATACTCAAATGGAAAAAATTAAATCGTTAGCTGATTTGAAGAAAAAAAGAGAAGAGTTCCAGTCTTCTCTGAAACTTCGCGAAAAAGGCGAAAATGCCGAAAAAACAATTCAAGTGAGAGTAGCAATGGCTACTTGCGGTATCGCTTCCGGCGCTAAACAAGTGATGGAAGTTATCATTAACGAATGCGACAAACGCAGCATTTCTGCAGTGGTTACACAAACCGGATGTATGGGATACTGCTACGCCGAACCCACTGTGGAAGTAACCAAACCCGGACAGGAACCCGTAGTGTTTGGATACATTACCCCATTAAAAGCGGAAGAATTGGTTGCAAAATACTTAGCCGGAAACGAATTGTTAGACGGCATTATCCCTGTGAATTATCAAAAAGTTGAACTTTAAAATATATCTATCTCTATGGAAAACAATAAAAAACAATTACGAATTGCGTTGCGTAACTGCGGGTTCATTAACCCCGAAAATATAGAAGACTATATTGCCCGCTACGGCTACGCAGCTTTAGCTTCCGTTTTGGAGACCAACAATCCGCAAGCTACTATTGAAGCTATTAAGAAATCAGGGCTTCGCGGTCGCGGCGGCGGTGGCTTCCCTACCGGTTTAAAATGGGAAATTGCCTCAAAAAACCACGCCGACCAAAAGTATGTGGTATGCAACGCCGATGAAGGAGACCCGGGTGCATTTATGGACCGCTCCATCTTAGAGGGTGACCCACACTCCGTTTTGGAAGCTATGGCTATCAACGGATTCTGCATAGGCGCTACCAAAGGTTTAATCTATATTCGCGCCGAATACCCATTGGCTATTGAACGATTGCTAATCGCTATTAAACAAGCTGAAGAAGTGGGAGCGCTTGGTAACAACATTTTCGGCACCGGTTTCTGTTTCGACATTGAACTCCGGTATGGAGCCGGCGCTTTCGTTTGCGGTGAAGAAACCGCGCTCATCCATTCTATGGAAGGAGATAGAGGCGAACCCACCTTCAAACCCCCATTCCCCGCACAAGAAGGCTATCTGAAAAAACCTACCAACGTAAATAATGTGGAAACTTTTGCCAATATTCCCGTAATTATCCTCAAAGGATGGGAATGGTTTGCTTCTATCGGCACCGAAAAATCGAAAGGAACAAAAGTGTTCGCATTAGCTGGAAAAATTAACAACGTTGGACTGTTAGAAGTGCCGATGGGAATCACGCTTCGAGAAGTGATCTATGAAATCGGAGGCGGTATCAAAGACGACAAAAAATTCAAAGCTGTGCAAACCGGCGGACCCTCAGGCGGATGCTTAACCGAGAAATTTTTAGACACCCCCATTGATTACGACAACCTGATTGCTGCCGGCTCAATGATGGGTTCAGGCGGTATGATCGTGATGGACGAAGACGATTGTATGGTTTCTGTAGCTAAATTCTACTTAGACTTTACTGTTGAAGAATCTTGCGGAAAATGCTCGCCCTGTCGAATAGGAAACAAACGCCTCTATGAACTGTTAGACAAAATTACCGAAGGCAAAGGCAGCATGGAAGACCTTGAGCAACTGAAAAACCTGAGCAAAGTTATTAAAGACACTGCGCTTTGCGGTTTGGGGCAAACCTCCCCAAATCCGGTTCTCTCCACCATTGACAATTTCTGGGATGAATATATGGCTCACGTTACAGACAAGAAATGTCCCGCCGGTCAATGTAAAGCATTGAAAAACTATGTGATAAACCCCGAACTTTGTATTGGCTGTACGGCTTGCGCACGCGCTTGCCCCGTTGGAGCAATTAAAGGGGAAAAGAAAATGCCCCACGAAATCAATCATGCTACTTGTATCAAATGCGGCGCATGTATCGAAAAATGTAAGTTTAATGCAATATCAATCAAATAAAAAGGAATTTACAATGGACAAAATAAATGTAATTATAGATAATAGAAAAGTATCGGTATCCAAAGGTACAACGATATTAAAAGCGGCTCATGAAATAGGAATTGAGATCCCCACATTGTGCCACTTTGAATTAGAAGGAATGAACATCCATAATAATCCGGGCGGATGCCGTATTTGTGTAGTGGAAGTGGAAGGAAGACGGAATTTAGCGCCTGCTTGCGTTACCGAGTGTGCAGAAGGGATGGTGGTTAAAACCAACTCTATCCGTGTACTCAATGCGCGCCGAACTGTATTGGAGTTGATTTTGAGCGACCACCCGGCAGACTGCTTGGTGTGTGCCAAAAGCGGAAATTGCGAGTTGCAAAACTTAGCTGTCCGCTTCGGAGTTCGCGAAATTCCGTTCCAAGGAGAACAATCATCTTACAAAGTGGAAGTCTCTCCCTCTATTGTGCGCGACATGAACAAGTGCGTGATGTGCAGACGCTGCGAAACAGTTTGCAACGACTTTCAAACCGTAGGCGCACTCTCTGCCATTGAACGCGGATTCCCCGCTGTGGTTTCTACGGCTTTTAACCAAAAACTTTACTACTCAAACTGTACTTTCTGCGGACAGTGCGTGGCAGTTTGCCCTGTAGGCGCCCTTGTGGAAGTGGACCATACTCCCAAAATTATTCGTGCTATCGCCGATGAAAAGAAAACTGTGGTTGTACAAGTAGCTCCTGCTGTGCGCGTTGCACTTGGAGAAGAGTTCGGTATGAAACCCGGCGCGATAGTTACCGGTAAACTTACTGCCGCGCTCAAAGCGCTCGGATTCAACTATGTGTTCGACACCGACTGGAGCGCCGACTTAACCATCATGGAGGAAGGAACAGAGTTAATTGGCAGGTTAACCCGTTTCTTAAAAGGTGATAAGGATGTGAAACTTCCGTTGTTAACCTCTTGCTGTCCGGCTTGGGTAAATTTCTTTGAATACCATTTTCCGGAGTTGAAAGAGATCCCCTCCACAGCTAAATCTCCGCAACAGATGTTCGGCTCTATTGCCAAATCTTATTTTGCAGACAAAATCGGTGTTAAACGAGAAGATATGATTGTTGTTTCCGTAATGCCTTGCTTGGCAAAGAAATATGAGTGCGCCCGCGACGAATTTAAGGTGAATGGAAATCCTGATGTGGACTACTCCATCTCTACAAGAGAGTTGGCGGCATTGATAAAACAAGCTAACATCGATTTTAATTCGTTAGAAGAGATCCCTTTCGATTCTCCGTTGGGCGAATCTACCGGCGCTGCCGTTATTTTCGGAACCACCGGCGGCGTTATCGAAGCCGCTTGCAGAACAGCTTACGAAGTGATTACCAAAAAACAACTTCCCAAGATTGACTTTATCGAACTTCGCGGCTTGGAGGGTGTTCGTTCTGCTACCATTGATGTGGACGGATTGAAACTCAACATCGGTATTGCCCACGGCTTGAGCAACGCACGCAAGTTGTTGAACGAGATTAAAGAAGGAAAATCGCAGTTCCATGCCATTGAAGTGATGGCTTGTCCGGGCGGTTGTATTGACGGCGGCGGACAACCCTTACACCACGGCAACAGCGACATTATCAAAGCCCGTTGGGAAGCCATTTACGAAGCCGACCGCAACATGCCAATCCGTAAATCGCACGAAAACAAATCTGTACAAGCTATCTACAAAGAGTTTCTCGGTGAGCCGTGTGGACACAAATCCCACGAATTGCTCCATACACACTACTTCGATAAAGCAAAAGTTATTGAGATAAAATTGGATTAACCATTAACCATTAATCATTAAAAAAAATGTCAGTTAAAATACAAATCAGTCAAAAAACCAGAACGAAAATCGAAGAGATTTGTAAGTCGTTCAACAATCATCCCGGGGAGTTGATTAATGTTTTGCACAAAACGCAAGACTATTTAGGCTATTTACCTGCAGAAGCACAAGAGGTAGTGGCTAAAGAATTGGGTATTCCCACAGCAAAAGTGTATGGTGTAGTCTCTTTCTACTCCTTTTTCACGATGATTCCCAAAGGGCGTTATCCCGTATCTATCTGTATGGGAACAGCTTGCTACGTACGTGGCGCAGAACGAATCCTTGATGAATTTAAGAACTTGCTGGGGCTCAATGTGGGCGAAACCGGCGCCGACGGCTTGTTCTCATTGGCTTCGTTGCGTTGTGTAGGCGCTTGCGGTTTAGCTCCTGTGGTTCTCGTAGGCGAAAAAGTGTATGGCCGCCTTGCTGCCGACGATGTGAAAAATATTGTGGATGAGTATAAGAGCAAGGGGTTGACGCTGTAAAAAAAGGAATTATTATGTACGGCGGCGGTGAAACCGCCGCCGTACTCATTACCTATTTACCACCACTTTCTTCGCATCTGTTTTCTCGCCATTAATATAAAGCACATAATGAAAAATTCAAAATCCTTTCTGATTTCTGCTTTCTGCTTTCTGCTTTTGGGAACATTTGTTTATGGTCAAAACCCGAATTGTTATCGCATCACTTTCTCCGATAAAAACGATTCCCCCTATTCAATTGACCGCCCCGAAGAGTTTCTTTCTGACCGTGCCATAGCCAAGCGCGAACGCTTTAACATTCCTGTAATTGAGCAAGATTTACCGGTTAATCCGCACTATATTGATTCTATCTTAAACTTCAGTAGCGAGCCGGCTCAGATTATTGCTTTTTCAAAATGGAATAATTCTGTAGTAATTTTTTATCCCGAAACAGAAGATTGTCATGATATTATTGATGCCATGTTGAATCATTTTTCTTTTGTTATTGATACTTTGCCTGTAGCCTATTATCAACTCCCTATTATTTCACCCATTCCCCTTTCAATCCCTCAATCCTTCAATCCTTCAGTCCTTCAATCTGTCAATCTGTCTTCCTCTTGTGACTATGACTATGGAAAAAGTATAGATAATATTAAATTGCACAAAGGAGAATTATTACATAAAGCGGGTTTTTGTGGTGAGAACATGTTGATTTGCGTGCTTGATGCAGGGTGGGATAATTTCAATACGATTTCCTATTTCCAACCTCTATATGAAAATGGACAAATTTGGGGTACGCGGGATTTAATTCCCGAAGTAAATAATGTTTATACCGCTGATGGGCATGGAACTTTTACTACTTCAATCATGATAAGCACAGTGGAAAAAAAAATGATAGGGACAGCGCCTAAAGCCAATTATTATTTTATTCGTTCTGAAAACCCTTTTGATGAACAATTGGCAGAAGAGGATTTTTGGGTACAAGCTGCAGAAATTGCCGATAGTTTGGGTGCTGATGTTATTTCTTCTTCGGTGGGTTATACTACTTTTGACTATGCGTGGCAAAATATATATACTCCTGCCGACAATAACGGCATGACAAGTATTGCCTCACGTGCTGCTACTATTTTAGTCCAAAAAGGAGTAATTTTAGTGCAAAGCGCAGGAAATTATGGAGCTTCCGACTGGTATTATATCGCTCGTCCTGCAGATGCCTTAAATATTTTGGCTGTAGGAATGGTTTACCTGAATGGTATAGCTGTGGCGACTTCATCTCATGGTCCCTCTTCTGATGGTCGTGTGAAACCTGATGTGGCAGCTTTAGGGATTGATGTTTGGTGTATAGGAAAAGATGGAAATATTCATGGTACAGGAAGCGGCACCAGTGCAGCTGCTCCTATAATAGCAGGATTATCTGCATGTTTGTGGCAAGCGCTACCGCATTATTCTTCTTTAGAAATTATGCAATTAATTAGAGAATATGGGAATTGTTTCAATAATCCAAATACAATACAAGGTTACGGAATCCCAAATTACTATCAGTGTTATTTAGACCATGCTAACAGTGTGCCGGAAAAAGTAGTGTCGGAGATTGCGGTGTATCCGAACCCAACGACAGGTGAGTTACAAGTTACGAGTTACGTGTTACAAGTTACGAGTGTGGAGGTTTTTGATATTTATGGTCGTGCTGTAAGTACTCATTACTCATTACTCACTACTCACTACTCCATAGATATTTCTCATCTGCCCGCGGGAATCTATTTTGTAAAAGTAGTTACAAAGCAAGGTGAAATTGTTAAAAAAGTTGTGAAACAGTATAGATTCTAAAATGAATAAATATATAATTATAATATTTCTATTTTCGCTGCGAATTTTATTATCAAAAAACAAATCTCTATGTATATTATTGGAATTGCGGGCGGGTCCGGCTCAGGAAAAACATCTGTAGTAAAAAAAATTGTGAATAGCTTTCCCAACGAAAGCGTGTGCGTTTTATCGCAAGATGCCTATTACAAAGATAATGGCATCCTTACGCAAGAACAACGCGAACAGATCAATTTCGACCATCCTTCATCCATAGAATTTCCTTTACTCATTCGGCATCTTCATGAATTAAAATCTGGAAGAGCGGTTGAGATGCCAACTTATTCGTATATCACTTGTACTCGACAAAAGGATACCATTCCCATTGAACCCGGCAAAGTGGTTATTGTTGAAGGGATTCTCATCTTTACTGATGCTGAACTCCGTGACATGATTGATTTAAAAGTTTTTGTTGATACAGAAGCAGATGAGCGTATCATCAGAATTATTCAAAGAGATGTGAATGAAAGAGGTAGAGGGTTAGACAAATCTATTCGTCATTATGAGAAGTTTGTAAAGCCCATGCATGAAACTTTTATAGAGCCTTCTAAAAAATTTGCCGATATTATTATTCCGGAAGGAGGACACAATGCGAAAGGAATCGATATATTGATCTCTAAAATTCGGTGGATGTTACACGAAGTATAATGAAACTTCACATTGCCATTCCCGCCCTTGACGAATTGGATTTTCTGCCGAAAACCCTTGACGCAATTGCCCAACAAAAAACAGATTTTCTTTTTACCGTTTATGTTTGTGTAAACCAACCGGATGAATGGTGGCATAACGCAGAAAAAATTAATATATGTAAAGACAACCAAAAATTACTTTATTTTCTTAAAGACTTTAAAGCTTTTAACATAATCACAATAGATAAAACCTCGCCAAATCAGGGATGGAAAAACCGAGAGTACGGGGTTGGCTGGGCGCGAAAAATACTCTTTGAAGAGATTATGAAAACAGCGCATGACGAAGATGTAATTATCAGTTTGGATGCCGATGCCTTGTTTGATGAATCTTATTTCCAATCCATTGGAGAAAATTTTATCAAAAACAAGATTGAGGTTCTTTCTCTGCCCTATTATCATAAACTCACAAATGATGAGCGTGCAAACCAAGCCATTTTACGTTATGAGATTTTTTTGCGCAACTATTTCATCAATATGCACCGGATTGGTTCGCCTTACACGTTTACTGCAATTGGTTCCGCTATTGCTTTAAAAGTATTTGTGTTACGTAAAATTCGTAATATAACTCCCCTTAGCAGCGGTGAAGATTTTTATCTGTTGCTAAAACTCCGAAAGATGACACCCATATCAAACTACAACTCCGAGCTCGTGTATCCCGCTGCACGATTCTCTACCCGAGTGCTTTTTGGTACAGGTCCTGCAATGATTAAAGGAAGTAGCGGCGACTGGGAAAGTTATCCCATCTATCATCATTCATTATTTGAAAAAATTAAAAAGACATATAACATTATTCCTGAACTTTTTACTAAAGATATTGAGACTGAATTTATAGATTTTCTAAAAAAACAATACAAATCAGATGATTTGTGGAGTCCTTTGCGTAAAAATTTTAAAACATTGCACCAATTTACTCGTGCATTTCATGAAAAAGCAGATGGATTGCGGATTTTGCAGTTTTTGAAAGCGAAAAATAGTGAGGTGCAGATTAGTGATGAACAGGCGTTGAAAGAGAACTTGGAGGTTTTTGTTTCAAGTTACGAGTTACAAGTTACGAGTTATGAGTTACGAGAAATAAGGGATTTATTGTTTAAGATAGAGATGAGGTTGCGACGTTGAACTAAATCTTTTTGTATTTTTCTCTATTTTTGCCCGCGCAAGCATTAATTCATATTTATGAAAAATTTTTTAATCTGTATTTCGTTTTTTTTCGTTTTGCAAACGGTCTCTTTTTCTCAAAATATTTCACCAATTTCATTTCCTGATAATAAATTTTTAGAGAGTATAATGCAGCTTTCTTTTAAACAACTTTATGATAGTGCCAACTACTATTTTGACAAAAGAGATTCTTACACGGCGTTAATTTACTACAACTTACTCATTAACAAGACTATTAAAAATAACAACCTTGATCAACAAAAAATAATTGTTGAAGCATTGAATAAGATTTCGGTGGCATATTTTCATTTGTCAGATTACAGAAACTCATACAATGCTTTGATTCAAGCATTACATCTTTGTGAAAAATACAACTATGAGTCTTATTTCTCAAAAATATTCACCAATATGGGGAATATCTATTTTCGTTTTAAAAGATTTGATAAAGCAATCGAATTTTATTCAAAGGCGTTGACTTTTAATCAAGACAGCGCTACAATTGTGGTTTTATATAACAACTTAGGCGCTGCTGAATTAGAAGCAGGAAATATAGATAGTGCGTTTTATTTTCTAAAAAAATCATTGAAATTTAGCGATTTGTATGAAGAGTTTTTTTTATCGGATATATGGAATAACATGGCATCATATTATCATAAAAAACGACAGTACGATTCTGCATACTATTTTTATCAAGCATCATTATTAGTTGCAAGAAACAATAGCAGATACTCAAGAGAAGCACAAAATTTGTCTGATTTGGGTAGATTGTTTTTTGATTTAAATCAAACGGATTCAGCATTAAGTTATATTTATTTAGCTAATAATGTGGCCAATGAGTACAACTTTCCAAGATTTATTGCAGAAAATCATCTTACTTTATCAAAAATAAAAGAAGCCCAAGGGAAAACAAAAGAAGCGCTTGAGTATTATAAAGAATACAGTCAGTTAATGGATACTCTCTTAAATGTAGAAAATTTCGGTGAGATAAGTCAAATACAGCGTATGTATGAAGTTGGAAAAACGAACAAACAAATTGAACAACTAAATATGGAAAAGCAGATTAAGGCGCGTACCATTTTTCATCAAAAAATTATTTTGTTTGTTTTGTTATTTACTACTACTATTTTATTGATAGTTGTTTACCAAAAAAGAAATTTAAACAAGGCATATAAGACGTTATTTGAAAAAAATATTGAAATCATTGATCTTCAAAAATCGTCTGATAAATATCAGAACAAAAAACAGAAAACTGCTCTTGCTGATGATTTACAGGAAGAACTTATGGATAGAATTTCAAATATAATGGAGGACACACTGGTTATTTGCGATCCAACTTTTACAATTAATAAATTAGCAACGATGTTGCAATCCAATCACACTTATGTTTCTCAGGTAATAAACACTGTGTTTGAAAAAAACTTTCGTTCTTTTCTAAACGGTTATCGAATTAAAGAAGCACAACGACTTTTTTCCGAACCCAATGCTTCAAAATATACTATTGAAGCTGTTTCACTACAAGTGGGCTTTAAATCCCGAAGTGCTTTTCGCGAGGCTTTCAAAGAGATAACCGGAGTAAGCCCAAATTATTACTTTAAGAAAATTCAGAATAGAATTAATGATTAATGGTTAATGATAAATGAACAATTAATAATTCAAAATTCATAATTCAAAATTTCTTTCTGCTTTTTGCTTTTTTGGTTGATTTCAACAAAACTGACCATCCACAAGGAGTAACAGTGCCTTTTCTTTTTCTTAAAGCCATATTTTTGCCGCATCAAACAAAAAAACGATTATGTGCTTTCCAATGACAAAACAAACAAACAAACAAACAAACCACCAACTAAAAATTATGGAGAACTATTTTTATTAAATAATTACCCAGGAATTGGTTAATTAATATTTTGTGGTTGATCGTAGGGACAGGTAACTCTTTCCCTACAAAAAAAGCCCCGAATTTTTCGGGGCTTTTTTTAGGTATTTGAAAACATTATTGTTTCAACCCTACCGTCTTATTAAACACCAGTTTTTCTTCAGTAGAATCTTTATCCATACAGAAATAGCCGATACGCTCAAATTGGTAATACTGTGCTGCATTTTTTTTGAAGATATTCTTTTCAATTAGTCCGTTAACTACTGTCAATGAATTGGGGTTAATATATTCAATAAAAGTTTTACCCTCTTCGGTGTTGTCGGGTTCGGGAACAGTAAACAAACGCTCGAACAGGCGGATTTCTGCCGGTTTGGCAAAGTTCTCGGCAATCCAGTGGATAGTGGCTTTTACTTTTCTGTTGCACTGCATTCCGCTCTTTGTTTCCGGGTCATAAGTGCAGTGAATTTCGGTAACATTTCCTTCTGAATCTTTAACAACATGCGTACATTTAACGATGTAGGCGTATTTCAAACGCACTTCTCTGTCAATAGTTAAGCGGAAGAAGTTTTTATCGGCATCTTCTTTAAAATCGTTACGTTCAATATACAATATTTTACCAAACTGTATCTCTCTTGTTCCGGCTTCCGGGTCTTCGGGGTTATTTATTGCGGGCAACGGTTCTGTTTCGTTTTCAGGATAATTATCAATAATCAACTTAACAGGCTCTAAAAGCGCCATGGTTCTGATTGCGGTTTTGTTGAGATATTCTCTTGCGCAAAACTCTAATAAACTCACGTCAATCACATTTTCTCGTTTTGCAACGCCCACGGTTTCTGCAAAATTACGAATTGCTTCGGGCGGGTAGCCGCGCCGGCGCAAACCGGATATAGTAGGCATGCGCGGGTCGTCCCAGCCCATTACAAAGTTTTCGTTTACCAACTGCAACAGTTTACGTTTGCTCATAATGGTGTAGTTCAGATTTAAACGGGCAAACTCAATTTGTTGCGGGTGATGAATCTCCAGCACCTTGCAGAACCAATCGTACAGCGGGCGATGCACTTCAAATTCTAATGTGCAGATTGAGTGCGTAATCCCCTCAATAGAGTCGCTTTGTCCATGTGCATAGTCGTACATGGGGTAGATACACCATTGGTTTCCGGTGCGGTGGTGTTCTGCAAAGAGAATGCGATACAAAATGGGGTCGCGCAGATGCATATTGGGCGAGGTCATATCGGCTTTGGCACGTAACACGCGACTTCCTTCAGGGAACTCTCCGGCACGCATTCTACGAAACAAGTCCATATTTTCCTCAGCGCTTCTGTTGCGGAATTTGCTTTCCGTGCCGGGTTTTGTTGGGGTTCCGCGTTCTATACTGATCTCTTCCTGCGTAGAGTCATCCACGTATGCCAAGCCGCGCGAAATCATCCACTCCGCCCATGCATACAGTTGCTCGAAATAATCGGAAGCATAATGTTCCGATGCCCATTGAAACCCCAACCACTGGATATCCTCTTTGATGGAATCCACGTATTCAACCTCCTCTTTTGTGGGGTTCGTGTCGTCGAAACGCAGGTTGCACAAGCCGTTATATTTCTTTGCCAAACCAAAATTCAGACAAATAGATTTAGCATGACCGATATGCAGATAGCCGTTCGGCTCCGGCGGGAAACGGGTGTGTACACGCGATTCGTTCTTCCCGTTTTTAAGGTCTTCTTCAATAATTTCTTCAATAAAATTCATGCTTAAATAATAATTGCGCAAAAATAAACTATTTTAGGAATAAGAAAAAGGTAAAATCTGCGGACAAAATATACTTTTGCCACCTAATAATAGCAACAATAATGAAATCTATACAAGCCAAAATCGTCATCATTGCAGATGGCGAAAAACCATCGCACGAAATCCCTTTAACTATTTTAAATAATGCTGAAGTAGTAGTTTGCTGCGATGGAGCCATCTCGTTTTTAGAGCAACAAAAGATTACTCCTCACATCATTATTGGTGACTGTGACTCTATTACCTCGGAACAAAAAGAGAAATACAGGTCGATTATTCATATAGATAAAAACGATTCTTACAATGATTTACAAAAAGCGATAAAATATTGTATGGCAAATAGATGGCAGGATGTTGTGATTCTCGGTGCTTCCGGCTGGCGCGACGACCATTTCCTTTCCAATATTGGAATTTTAATACATTATGCTAACCGTCTTTCATTAACGATGGTTACCAACCATGGTGTTTTTACACCGATAAACAAAACTACAACATTTAACAGTTATCCCAAGCAGCAGATCTCTATTTTCAGTTTCTCTCCTAATACTGAAATTACTTACCATGGATTAAAATATCCTGTTTACAGACAACGATTTAAAGAATTGTGGGAGGGTTCACTAAACGAAGCAGTAGCAGAAAGTTTTACTGTTGATATAGAGGGAAATGGGAAGATATTAGTATTTTCACAATTTCAAGCATTTTGAAAATTAACTCAAATATGCTATGTGTTGCTATTCATTTTCTGTTTTATTAATCAACTTATAGCCACATCAATATCAATATTTTCCACAATCTCAAACCGTGTTTTTTCAGGATTGTTTATTGTGGAAACAATCTCAAATTTTCTGCACAGTGTTTCCGATTTAATGTACTCTTCAAATCTGCGGAATGCGGCGTCGGTTTCGGGATGGCTTTGCAACGTAATGGTAATCGTATCTGTTACTTCTAAAAGGCTGTCTTTGCGGTAGTTTTGAATGCGGTTTACCAATTCGCGGGCATACCCCTCCTCTTTCAATTCCTGAGAGATGGTAATATCCAACGCCACAGTCAGCGCCCCTTGGTTGGCAACTACCCACCCCGGAATATCTTCGGCAATAATCTCTACATCAGAAAGAAGGAGTTCAACTTGTTCTCCCTCAATGTCGAAATTAAGTTGCCCCTCTTTTTCAATTTGGGTAATCTCTTTTTGGGTAAATGCAGCCACTTTTGCGGCAATCGCTTTCATTATTTTGCCATATTTCGGACCCAGCGTTTTGAAATTAGGCTTGATCTTTTTTACCAAAATTCCTTCGCTGTCTTCCACAAACTCAATCTCCTTTATATTTACTTCGTGCATAATGAGAGGTTTTACTTTCTCAATTTGAGCGATGAAATTCGATGTTTCTAAGATAGGAATCATAATTTTACTTAAAGGCTGGCGCACGCGGATGTTCGATTTTTTGCGCAAGGAGAGAGTCATGGAGCAGATCTGTTGCGCCAACTCCATCCGCTCTTCCAACGGTTTGTCAATCCATACTTCATCCACTTTTGGAAAATCGGATAGATGAATAGATTCCACCTTTTCTTTTTGGGTAACCGCGTTCAGATCCAAAAATAGTTTGTCCATAAAGAAGGGCGCAATGGGAGATGCTAATTTGGCAATTGTTACCATACAAGTATAGAGCGTTTGGTACGCCGAGATCTTGTCTTCGCTGTAATCTCCTTTCCAAAATCTTCTGCGCGAAAGGCGTACATACCAGTTGCTCAAAAATTCATCCACAAATTGTTGAATATCGCGACCCGCTTTGGTAGGTTCATAATCCGCGTAGTTTTCGTCGCAGTTTTTAATTAACGTATTCAATTCCGACAAAATCCATCGGTCAATTTCGGGGCGGTTTTCGATTAAGATCTCTTCTTCTTTGTAAGTAAAACCGTCAATATTGGCATACAATGCAAAGAAATTGTAGGTATTGTAAAGCGTTCCGAAGAATTTGCGTTGCACCTCTTTAATCCCCTCTTCGTCAAATTTAAGGTTGTCCCAAGGTTGAGCATTGGTGAGCATATACCAGCGGGTGGCATCAGCGCCGTACTTTTCAATGGTTTGGAACGGGTCGGCGGCATTGCCCAGCCGTTTCGACATTTTGTTGCCCTCTTTGTCCAACACCAATCCGTTAGAAACGACTGTTTTAAATGAAACGCTGTCGGAGATCATCGTAGCGATGGCGTGCAGGGTAAAAAACCAGCCGCGCGTTTGGTCCACCCCCTCCGCAATAAAATCGGCAGGGAATTTTTTCTCAAAGATCTCCTTGTTTTCAAAGGGATAGTGCCATTGACAATAAGGCATGGCGCCGCTGTCGAACCAAACATCAATCAGATCCAATTCGCGGGTCATTTTTTTGCCGGTTGGAGAAACCAAAAAGATCTCATCCACATAAGGGCGGTGTAAGTCAATTTTGTCGTAGTTTTCTTTGCTGAAGTTGTTAGGAATAAAATCTTTGTAAGGATTTTCCTTCATTATTCCGGCAGTTACGGCTTTTTCAATTTCGCTGTACAGTTGCGCAACTGAGCCGATGCAGATCTGTTCTTTCTTATCTTCCGACATCCAGATGGGGAGCGGCACACCCCAAAAGCGCGAGCGCGACAAATTCCAATCCACTAAGTTTTCGAGCCAGTTTCCGAACCGCCCGGAACCGGTAGCTGCCGGTTTCCATAAAATAGTGTCGTTCAACTCCATCATCCGTTTTTTATAATCGGTGGTTTTAACAAACCATGAATCTAAGGGATAGTACAACACCGGTTTATCGGTGCGCCAGCAGTGGGGATAGTTGTGCGTGTATTTCTCGATTTTAAATGCTTTGCCGTTCAGTTTCAGCCAAATTGCCAACTCCACGTCCAAACTCTCCTCCTGTTTTTCCTCCTCTTTTTCATAATCGGGTTTCACATACCTTCCGGCAACGGTTTTATACAAGTCAATGTTAACGCATTCTTTTACAAACTTTTCATCTAAATCTTCTATGCGGTAGAATTTTCCGGTTTTGTCCACCATCGGTTGGCGGTTTCCTTGTTTGTCAATGAGGATCAGCGGAGGCACGCCGGCTTCTTGCGCCACGCGCTTGTCGTCTGCGCCGAACGTTGGGGCGATGTGCACAATTCCGGTACCATCGGCAGTAGTAACATAATCGCCGGAAATGATGCGAAATGCTCCATCTCCCGGATTTACATACGGGATCAGTTGCTCATACTCGGAACCCACCATTTTTGCGCCGGTAGTTTCTGCCAAAACACGGTAGGGAATATTCTTGTCTCCCTGTTTATATTCATCGAAAGGAAGTTCTGCGTTTTTTTCAGGGAAATAGGTGTGCAGTAACGGTTTCGCCAAAATCACTTTAATGGGAGCGCCGGAGTAGGGGTTGTAGGTATCCACCAACAGATATTCAATTTTTTCGCCCACTGCCAGTGCAGTATTGGAGGGTAATGTCCAGGGGGTGGTTGTCCATGCCAAAACAAACACATTATCCGGTATTTCGCCACCCTCTTCGCCTGTCCACGGGCATTTCTGATTTTTGGGCTGTTGGGTTTTCAGTTTAAACATAGCCACTGCAGTAGTATCTTTTACATCTTTGTAACATCCGGGCAGGTTCAGTTCGTGGGAACTAAGTCCTGTTCCGGCAGCCGGCGAGTAGGGCTGGATGGTATAGCCCTTGTACAGCAATCCCTTTTTGTACAACTCAGATAACAGATACCAAACCGATTCAATATATTTGTTTTCAAAAGTGATGTAAGGGTCGTTCAGATCCACCCAGAAACCCATTTTCAGCGTAAGATCATCCCACAAATCTTTATACTTCATCACTTCGTTGCGGCAGGCTTGGTTGTACTCTTCCACCGTAATTTTCGTGCCGATATCCTCTTTGGTAATTCCTAAGTTTTTCTCCACGCCCAACTCTACGGGGAGCCCGTGTGTATCCCAGCCCCCTTTACGTCCAACATGTTTTCCTTTCAGCGTTTGGTAACGACAGAAGAGGTCTTTAATAGCGCGAGCCATCACGTGGTGAATGCCGGGGATTCCGTTTGCCGAAGGAGGTCCTTCATAAAAAACGTATTCAGGATTTCCTTCACGGGAAGTCAAACTTTTCTCAAAAATGGCGTTTTTCTCCCAATACTCTTTGATCTCTTTTCCAATTTCTGACATGTTAAGTCCTTTGTATTCAGTGTATTTCATCATGATTAGTGTTTTATTAAAGATGGAAACAAAAATAGGTTATTTTCTTTTAATACTTTTTAAAAGTTCTCATAAAAATTAAATGAGTGTTAGTTAGGTAGTTGGCAGTTTTTATATCAAAAAAAACTAAGATAATCATTGAACTATTTCAGCAACGATTTTATACCCTGTTCTAAGGTTAAAAATGCTTGCTTATAAGCATTTTTTCGTAATTTTGAGAGGTCTGCTTGATAAAAAAAATGTTGTTCTTTTGATTGTTGAACCAAAATCTGTTTTTGTTCTGGTTTAACATACCTATTAATTGTATCTACTACAGTTGCCATTGGGCGAGAAAATCCTGTTCCAACTTCATAAATTCCACTTTGAGGTGCATGGTTCAAAAAATAGCAGAGTACTTTTGAAACATCATTAACATAAATATAATCTTGGATGATATTAATTTCTGTCGAAATAACAGTTTTTTTTTCCATACAATTTTTATAAATTTTAAACACAAACGAGCTATTTTCTTCTTTGTGTTCTTCATTTTTGCCATACACTTGAAAAAATTTTAGACCAGCCCAAAATGGTGGTTTTTTTTGCTGTTTATCAAGCCATTTGTCAAAAATATATTTAGATTTTGCATATAAAGAATTGTGATTTACATCTTTTGTTAAATATGAAGTTGCATAAACTAACGGAATTCTCTTATAAGTGGCATAACTCCAAACCCTTTTAGAATATTCCACATTTAGCGCTTCAAATATTGTATTATCGGTTGAGAAATAGTCTGTTCTTGCACCAAGGTGAAAAATAAAGTCAATATATTTAACATTTTGTTCAGCCCAATAAAAAAAATCTTCTCTTTGAATTTTATCAAAATATTCCAGGTTTTTCCAGTTTTTATGTTTTCTTTCTTGTTTAAAATCATCAATTAAGATTAGATTATTAATTCCACGTTCATTTAATTTCTTACAAAAATTGGCTGCAATAAACCCTGCGGCACCTGTAATCACAATCATGGTTTTGAATACTTTGGGTTAGTTAAAAAATCATTGTCGGTTAGAGTATTTAGAAATGCTTTCAAATCAGCAATTTGGGATGGTGTCAATAAAGCGCCGCCATTTTCTATTTTATGCATTAAAGGGTTAACATATGATGAAAATTGCAATTCTAAGTTGTAAAAATTGAGTACTTCATCAATTGTTTTAAAACGTCCATCGTGCATATATGGCGGAGACACCATACAGTTTCGTAAAGATGGGGCTCTATATGCTCCAATATCTTTATTATTATGAGTTACGGCAAACCTGTCGCGAGGGTCATCAAAAACAATAGACAATGCATTATTGTAATACAGATTGGTGGTAAACAAAAGATTTCCGTCTCCTCCATGGCAATGAAAACAATCTGCACCTTCTTCAGTAGAAAAAAGGATGTATCCTCTCATTTCGGCATCAGTTAGTAGTTCTTCTCCGCGGTAAAATCTGTCAAATTTTGAGTTTGAAGAGATCAAGGTACAAATAAATTGTGTAATTGCTTTTTGAATTCTTGAAATATTAATTTCGTCAGTTCCGAAAGCTTTTTTGAACATACTAAAATATTTGGGATTCTGTTTTAAAGCGTTAACTGCTCTTTCTGGAGAGCTATTCATCTCGTGAGGGGCTACAATTCCCATCAACACAATATCTTCCAAAGATCGTTGCTGAGGGTTAGGATTTGTTTCGTAAATCATCCCGTTCCAAAAATAGCCTTCGAAGTTAAATATTAAGTTTATTAGCGGCATAGTGTTGTGTGGCGTTGGTTCTCCTGATAACCCGAAAGTATTACCATTTGGAAAACGTGGATTGTTCATACCCACATCAAAATTATTTGCTTGTACATGACAAGTAGCACAACTCATCATTGAGTCGGGATTGCTGCCAAGATAACCGCACAAACGCTCATCATAAAAGAGTTCTCTTCCTAATTCAATACCTTCAACAGTAAGCGGGTTATCTATAGAGATGTGCAAATTTGTGGGAAAATAGCGCGGAATTTCAAACAAGTAAGGGGTTGCAACAAAAGGTTCATCGATTTTTTTCTTCTCACAGGTTAGGAGCCAGAAGAGGGAAAATAGTAAAAAAAAGGTATATATAAAATGTATTTTTCTTTTCATTTTAAGGATGTTACTATTTTTTGTAAATCGGAAACAAACGTAGCAAAAATTTTTGAAATAAAAAAAGAAGCAACCCACAGAAAAGGGAAAAAAATAAGTGTATTTTTGCCGCGGAGAGGTGGCAGAGTGGTCGATTGCGGCGGTCTTGAAAACCGTTGAGGTGAAAGCCTCCGGGGGTTCGAATCCCTCCCTCTCCGCACAATAATATTTTTTCTTCGTTCAATAATTGAACCAATACCACATGGGATTGCCAGTTACTTTAATACACATTATTTTCTTCGATATACCTATTCACCAAATAGGGTAGGAGTTTTCCTGCTGAATCACCTTGCTTCAGTAGCTTCCTAATTTCGGTGGCTGACACGTCAAACAAAGGGGCATTGAGATAAATAATATTCTGATGTTCAATTACTTTTGAAGAGCTATTGCCATTTCGAGGGTATACATAAATCTTGTATTTCATCAAAATCTCTTCATAATTTTTCCATAAATGAAAGTATTCCATATTATCTGCTCCTAAGATCAATGAAAACTGATATGTTGGATATTGATTTTCAAGACAATGTAGTGTTGTTCCAGTAAAAGAAGGTACAGGCAATGAAAATTCAATATCGCAGGCATGTAGAAATGGAATATTTTGAATTGCTAATTTAACCATGTTTAACCGGTGTTTTTCATCAGCTAAAACAATTTTCTCTTTTAGAGGATTGTTTGGTGAGATTACCAACCAAATTTGGTCAAAAAGTGCTTTTTTTTCAAAAAAATGTGCAATAGCAATATGTCCGTTATGAACTGGATTAAAAGAGCCAAAATAGAGACCCACTTTCATAAATAGCCAAGAGCAGTTGAACTATAGTACTTCTGGTGCCAGCGATACAATTTTCATATATTGTTTTTCGCGTAATTCACGAGCTACCGGACCAAAAATGCGAGTTCCTCTCAATTCTTCTGAAGCAGTGAGAAGAACAACTGCATTATCATCGAATTTGATGTATGAGCCGTCTTGACGGCGAATATGTTTTTTAGTGCGGACAATAACAGCTTTTGTCACAGTACCTTTTTTTACATTTCCTGATGGTATTGCACTTTTAATTGTTACAATCACTTTATCCCCTATTCCAGCATAGCGTTTTTTTGTTCCACCCAATACTCGGATTACTAAAACTTCTTTTGCCCCACTATTGTCGGCTACTGCTAATCTTGATTCTTGTTGTACCATATCTATTTTGCTTTTTCAATTATTTCTACTAAACGCCAGCATTTATTTTTGCTTAGAGGGCGTGTTTCCATTACTTTCACTTTGTCTCCAATAGTGCATTCGTTTTTTTCATCGTGTGCCATTAATTTGGTAGTTCTTTTCAAGAATTTTCCATACTTTGGGTGTTTGAGTTTACGTTCCACACTAACCACGATAGATTTTTCCATCTTGTTGCTGGTAACTAGCCCTTCGCGTACTTTTCTGTTGTTTCTTTTTTCTTCCATGATGTTTCAATTTATGTGGTTAATTCTCGTTTGCGTATTTCTGTTTTAAGACGAGCAATTGTTTTACGTTGTTCTTTAATTTTATTTGGATTTTCTATGGGAGAAATGGCATGATTCAAATTCAATTTATTCAATTGCAATTGTTCCTCCACTAATCTTTCTTTTAGTTCTTGGGTTGAGAGTTCTGCTATAACTTGCTGTTTCATAATAATCTATATATGCATTAAACTTCAGGTGAATAATCTCTACGGGCAATAAATTTAGTAGTTACGGGTAGTTTTTGAGCGCCAAGTCTAAGAGCTTCTTTTGCTACTTCGTAAGGAACGCCTTCTGCTTCGAATAAAATTCTTCCGGGGCTAACACGAGCTACAAAATATTCGGGTGCACCTTTTCCTTTACCCATACGTACTTCTGCCGGTTTTTTTGTTACGGGTTTATCTGGGAAAATACGAATCCACAGTTGCCCCTCACGCTTCATATAACGTGTAATTGCCTGACGAGCAGCCTCAATTTGGCGACCTGTGATCCAATGTTCTTCTAATGTTTTGATGGCAAACGATCCAAAACTAAGTTCCGCACCTCGTTTGGTTATTTTTTTCATTCGACCTTTCTGCGGTCTTCTATATTTGGTCTTTTTGGGTTGTAACATTGTAGGTTATTTTTTTTATTGATATTTATTAAGGTTATTTGTTATAGACAAATTGTAGAAGTTCATACTATTAATTTCGTTCACGTCTTTCACGGCGTTCACCTCTTTCACCTCTTTCACCTCTTTCACTTCTTTCACCTCTTTCGCTTCTTTCACTTCTTTCGCCACGGTTACTTCTTTTAATAGCGCTTCCTTTTTGTTCTTTGGGTTCAACAGAAGCGCTGAAAAGGTCTCGTTTTCCATAAATAATACCTCTGCATATCCAAACTTTTACACCTATTCTTCCATAAGTAGTATGGGCTTCAGAAGTGGCATAGTCAATATCAGCGCGCAAAGTATGAAGAGGTGTTCTTCCTTCTTTGAAATGTTCTCTTCGAGCCATTTCGGCTCCTCCGAGACGACCGGAAACGGAGATCTTAATACCTTCAGCACCGGCGTGTATTGTTGATGTAATAGCCATTTTTACAGCTTTACGATAAGAGACTCTCCCCTCAATTTGTTTAGCAACGTTTTGAGCTACTAAATTGGCATCCAAATCGGGGCGTTTTACCTCTGCGATATTGATTTGAATATCCTTATTTGTAATTTTTTTCAACTCTTCTTTCAGTTTATCCACTTCCAATCCACCTTTCCCTATAATGAGACCCGGGCGAGCAGTGTTGATAGTAACTGTAACTAATTTTAGTGTTCTTTCGATGTAAATTTTTGCGATTCCGGCTTTGAAAAGACGCGCATTCAAATAACGTCTGATCTTGTCGTCTTCAACGATTTTTCC
>JAITUN010000295.1 GCA_031286285.1 Bacteroidales bacterium
AATTTCCGAGTTATTTTGTTTGCTACATTCATTCCAATCTTTCAAAGAGCGTTATCCCATTTATCGATCATTTACATATCCTCCCAAATGGGGCGGCAAAAATATAATTTTTTTTATACAAAAAATTACTAGATTTTTTTTTTATTAATTTAGTCAAATCTGAAAGCAAAAAAAAAGAGGCTGTAAAGTTACAGCCTCTTTTGCGTAAGAATGAAAAGACTATTCCGCAGGTGGAGTTTCATCTTTAGTATCTTTTGGGCATTCTGTCTTGTTCTTGCAGCATTTTTCTAATTTTTGATCAAGGAGTTCTTTCTTTTCTACTAATGTAAGAGATTCAAAGTTATCCCATTTTTCTTTAAATTGAGCGCATTCCGGGTTAGGTTCTGCGTCTGCGTCTGCATCTTTATTACATTCTTTGTGTTTTTCAATGCATGCATCTAGGTAAGCTTTCATTTCGCCCACAAGTGCTTCTTGGTTTTCATAGGTTTCCCAATTTTTCCAATTTTCAAACATAGCTTCTTGCGCTTCTGTTAAGGTGCAGCATGCATCGTCTGCTTTTTTTTCAGGTTCTGGAGTAGTTGTTGGTCCGCATGAAAATAAAAAAAGGGAGACAACAGCCAATAAGGTCATAAGTTTTTTCATAATAAAATGTTTTAATGAATAAATAAAATGAATGTTTAAAAAATATACGTTGTAATGTTGAATTAATTTGCGCGGCAAAGATATAAAAATAATATTCAAAAAAGTAAAATTAAGAATTTTTAACTATAAAATAATGAAAATAGATAGATCTTCTTTATAATGAATTAATTAAATTTAATAATTTTATTATTTCCGCACATTGCTTTACGTCATGTACCCTCATTATCAGTGCTCCATGACAAAGAGAGAGAGTATTTAAAGTAATAGTTCCTGTTATTGATTCAGCAGATGAATTACCTAAAACAACACTAATCATTGATTTTCTAGAAACTCCAACTAAGATTGGAAAGTCTAAAATTGAGAAAGTTTGAAGATGCTTAACTAAGTAATAATTTTGTTCTACTGTTTTTCCAAAACCAAATCCTGGGTCAATAATAATATCAGTAATTCCTCTTGAAACAATTTTCTCCACTGTATTGCCAAAGAAATTAAGCATTTTAGGGATCAATTCTTTAGTTTTAAGGGGATAGTTCCGATTATTATGAGTTAATATGTAAGGCACTTTGTATTTACAAATAATATCAAACATATTTGGGTCTTCTCCACCAGAAATATCGTTTATCATAGCAGCTCCTTCTTCAATTGCTATCTCTGCAACCTTTGATCGAAATGTGTCCACCGAGATATATGCATTTGGAAAATGAGAAAGGATTAGGCGCAAATTCTTTTTTATGGATTCAAATTCATGATTTTCGTCTGTTTCACGAGCATTTGGATTAGTAGAAACTGCTCCCAAATCAATAATCGTTGCCCCTTCTTCTAATATTTGTTCAACACGTTTTAAAATATCTGTTTCAGAAACATATCTACCACCATCATAAAAAGAATCCTCAGTAATATTGAGGATTCCCATAATGACAGGTGTTTCTAATGAAATGAGATTATTTTTTAAACGTAATGATTTCATTTTCTACTTCATGATAATATTTGGTCCGCAATCATTTACAATCATCCGATACCAATAATCAGGATATTTGGGTTGTTCCGGAAATTCAGCTTGTGGATTAATACTTTCGTTGGTTTTAAATTTTCCGTTTTCTTCCTTTTTAATATTACCATCGTGGTATTTAACTAATAAATACTCAAACAAACTATTCCATTCATTTACTACTTCTTGCGCACGTTGGTTAGAAAAATTAGTAAGTTGCGCAATAGCTTTACTGGGGTCAATATTATACATTTCTACTATATGGGTTCCCATTTTGTTGATCTCGTTTATGCTTTGAATTTCCCAACGGTCTTGTTTTTCATTAATATGTTTAATCATAGCATTATAGCGAGTATAAGCGAAGTTGCTTACTTTTGTAAATATCCAAAAAGCAGCGGTGGGAGAATATTCTACCATAGAACCATTTCCAACTCTAAAAGGTTCCGGTATTTTTGTAATTCCGCAGAACATAGGCACATAGCAAGTGCTTCCTGCGTCATCCACACCAAACCAAAAGATACCGCCGAAAGGATCAGGAAATTGACTACGGGCTTGTGCAATAAACGAGAATCCTGTTTGTTGGGTTGCCGTTGCACGTTCGTGCAGATACTTTTGTCCTTCAAATTCCCAAGTCATAGGGCGCCATCTATAGGGACATTCAAAAGGACCTGCGCCCAAATCTTTCGTCATATCCATTGAAGTTCCTTCGTAATGGTCGCGCATCAACATCATCACTTGGCGCACATCAACTTTTTCTATCGGTTTAATCCACAAAGGCATACGGTTTTTCAAGTCATCACCGCGGGCATAGCTTTCAAACGGCGCCATCTCTTCTTTATTTAGGCGGTAGAAACCTGCCCACACACGCGCTTCACAATAACGTGCAGCGTCAAAATCCAATGGAGAATATGTTTCGCAGAAACTGAATTGAGCATCCGGAGCATCTTTAGGATACAAACCTTTTAATTTTGCAAACGATACCACATCATGAGAGTAAACTGTTTCAATATCAGAATTATACAATTTATCAAATTGCCTGTTTGTGATAGATGTCGTTCCATTCGTTAAAGGGAAAGTAGTTATACGCGCTTGATTAGCATGTCCACAAACATATCCATCCGGGATGCGACGTGCTACCCAAACAGCCCCTTTAGTCCAACCTTTCAGAGTTTTACCTTTTGCATCAACCATAGCTTCGCCTTTGCCAATCATTTCAAAAAGCCATGCTTCATTTTTGTCAATAATAGAAAACGATTCACCTGAGCTGGCGTATCCATAGTTGTCTAGCAGGTCGCTAATACATTTAATTGCTTCTCGGGCGCTTTTTACGCGTTGCAAAGTAATGTAAATCAACGATCCATAGTCCATAATTCCGTTGGGGTCTCCCAATTCTTTAAGTCCTCCGTAGGTAGTTTCACCAATACAAACTTGAAACTCATTCATGTTACCTACAACATTGTAAGTTTGAGTAGCTTGAGGAATTTGGCCTAATTTTTTTCCGGAGTCCCATTCAATAACTTCCATCATTGTTCCGGCAGGATAAGTAGCTGCTGCCCAATGATAGAGTTCCCCATACAAAGTATGAGAGTCTGCAGAATAAGAAACCATTACAGAGCCATCCTTACTGGCGCCCTTAGTAATAATAAAATTTGTACATGCAAAAGTTTGCATAAAATTTGCGGTAATAATAAGTAAGACCGCTGAGAGAATAAATCTTTTCATAATGTATTTATTAATTAATAACTTAAAGTTTAATATTCTTTTTTTGTAATACTATAACGTAATTATTTTCGTTACATTATTTCATAAAAAAAATATAATGCGGCAAAGCATTCTTTTATTTTCATTTATTTTTTTGTTTAGTGTAAACATTTCAGCACAGATTTTTACTTTTGGCGTGCCTAATTTAGAGGTATATGACAAACAACTATTTCATCCCGGTTTTTCTTTAGGTATTGATATTGTAGATATCAATTTGAAAACGAGAATAAACTATGAATATCCGGATAATATTTCTCCCGATTACGAGATAACGCAAATTTATTCTAAATCTACTCCTGCCTTTAATGTAGGAATTGTTGCAAATTTGCGATTAGGAAGATATTTCGATTTACGTTTTATCCCTGGGTTTTCCATAGCACATGATATAGATTTGTATTATAAATTTGCTACAGAAGTAATTGACCCAAATCCTGGCAAAAATGGAGTTTTAACAGATTTAGTTATACGAAAAATCGAATGTCACTATATCAATTTCCCGTTATTCATAAAGTTTAAGTCTTCCCGTATGCACAATGTTCGTATTTATGTAATTGGTGGAGGCCAGTTCAGTTTGAATATGATGAGTGCAAAAAACAACAAAATTCCTATTTATGACATTGATGGCCCAAAAATTGAAATAATTCCCATTATTAAGCCTTATGACGTGCAAGTTTTGGGAGGATTTGGATTAGACTTTTATACAACATATTTTAAGTTCTCAACAGAATTTAAAGTGTCTTTTGGAGTTATTAATTTGTTAGAATCGAAAAATGGAATTAAAGATAAAGAACGAATTGATTTTTACCAAAATAGTCCTATTGTAACAGGAATAAAAAGTTTAAAATCTAAAACTTTTACGATTTCCTTTATTTTCGAATAACTTAGTATGGCCTCAGACGTTTTGAAAAGGCTAATCTAAGTTTTATTCCTACTGCCATCAAATAATTTTTATTAGCGACTTTCAAAATAGATAAATCTTTTAAACTTTCCGGGTCAGTATAGTTTCCACTTGATTGTCTGCTATCTTTAATTGGATCGTTCAACCCGCAATCGAAAAACGCTCCTGTATAAATGCACATATTGTTCTCTATTCGCCACTTAACGCCCATTTCTACAGCGAGCATGGCCACCACCCCAAACTCCATTTTTCCTTTGTTAGCATAGCCTTTGAAATTTCCATACCCCGCAAATAATTGTGTAGTAGCCCAATTGTCCATGCCTGGGTAGTAGGCTTCATTACGAAGTGTTTTAACGCTTGCTTCATACTTATTATCAAAAAGAAAGAGTACTTTTACCCCACACATGGCATAAAACGCCGCTTTTTGGTCTTGCTTCCAACTCCAGGATTGTTTCTGTTTAGTTTGAAAAATAAACATAACAGGAATGTTTAAAAACAGTGATTTATGAATTTCAGCATAACCATTAAGATAAGAATGCAAGTTGCAGAGCGAGTCATTTTCATCATAAAGTCCCGGAGTATAAGAGTAGATATTGGGAACTGTAGATTTTACATTGAAGAGTCCAAAATCTACACCTACATGAACACCTAACTGCTGACTGAAAAAGCCGGTAAATCCCACTCCAAAATCAGTTGTATATCCAAGTGAAGAGGATTTTTTAGGCAAGGGTTGAAAGCAATAAGTAGAGATTCCACCTGCAGCTGAAACTGATATTTCTGCCGGAGCTCTTTGAGCCATTACTGCAAAACTGCTTAATGCAAATAACAACAGTAATAATTTTTTTGTAATGTTTTTCTTTTTAGTTATCATATTTATCAATTTTTGTTTACTAAGTTATTATTATCTAATTTTTTAATGAATTTTCTTTCTTTACTTCACTACCGCTACTTTTGCTTCTCGGTTGTCGTTTCTGATGAAGTAGATTCCGGCGGGCAGGTTGAGCGTGAGGGTGGCAATCTCGTCGGTGGCCATGGTTCT
>JAITUN010000296.1 GCA_031286285.1 Bacteroidales bacterium
ATAAAAATCACTAATATGGACATACTAAAATTCAACTCAGTAGAGGAAAAAATCATCACAGTCAGAGGCATTTCCGTTATTTTAGATAGCGATGTTGCCGAACTTTATGGCGTGGAAACCATGCGTATTAATGAAGCCGTAAAAAACAATCTTGAAAAGTTTCCGAAAGGATACATTATTGAATTAAGCAAAGAAGAGAAGCAAGAGGTTATCGAAATTTTCGATAACCCTAAAATAAAGTTTTCCCCTGCTTTACCTAAAGCCTTCACGGAAAAAGGGCTCTATATGCTGGCAACCATTCTTAAAAGCCCAAGAGCCACGCAAACTACTATTGATATTGTAGAGGCTTTTGCAAAAATTCGTGAACTTTCGCGTGCCATTTCTCAATTGTCTGAAACAGAAGATGAACCGACCCAAAAATCCTTATTGCAAAGAAGCGGCGAAATTCTTGCAGATTTTTTGGGAGATGGTTTTGAAGCCACAGATGCTGAAACATCTTTTGAACTTAATTTGGCGCTAATGAAGATTAAACGTACTGTCAGGCAGAAGAAGAGGTAATTATGTACTATTCCAACATCAGTAATAGCAACATTTCTTATTTTAGTTTTATGGTATTTTTTAAAATAACATTGTTTCTTATTTTAGTTTTTTGATAAAATATATATTTTTGCCGAAAATTATTTTACCCAAATAGATGAAAAATTTTAATTCAGGAACCATAATCAATCAAGGATATTACAATGCATTTATTCCAAATATTATAAATCGCGAATGGGTGTTAGACAATATCGATGTACAATATTTGTTAAGCCATGCCGACCGTTTATTGGGAAAAATGGATATGTATTCACAATATGTTGATATTGATTTGTTTTTGAAAATGCATATTGTAAAAGAAGCCACGCAATCATCTAAAATAGAAGGAACTCAAACGAATTACGAAGAAGCCTTTATGAAGAAAGAAGATATTGTTATTGAGCGTAGAGATGATTGGGAGGAACTACAGAACTACATTTCAGCTATGAATTTTGCTGTGAATGAGTTGAAAACATTACCATTTTCAACCCGATTAATAAAGCAAACCCACAAAATATTGTTACAAGGAGTTAGAGGAAAACAGAAATTGCCCGGTGAATTTAGAAGAAGCCAAAACTGGATTGGAGGAGTTACCATAAATGAAGCGCGATTTATTCCGCCGCCACATACAGAAGTGCAGGAACTAATCAGCGATTTGGAAAAATTTGCCAATAATGAAAATAATAGATTGCCCGATCTCTTGAAAATTGCTCTTATCCACTATCAATTTGAAACAATTCACCCCTTTTTAGATGGAAATGGCAGAATTGGTCGTCTGTTAATTACACTATTTTTAGTAAGCAAAGGAATATTGAAATATCCAATTTTATACTTGTCCGATTTTTTTGAACGACATCGTGATCTGTATTATGACAATTTAACTATTGTAAGAAGAGAGAACGATATTAATCAGTGGTTGAAATTTTTCTTAGTGGGTGTTATGGAAATTTCAAATAAAGGAATTGAAACATTTGATGGTATTTTAAAACTTCAAAAATCTATTAATGAACGTATTGCCAAATTAGGTGTTCGTGCCGAAGATGCAAGAAATCTGATAAATTGTTTATATAAAAAACCAATTATCAATGCAATTGAAGCCCAAATAATATGTAATAAATCTCTTGCAAGTATCTATAAACTACTTTCCGATTTGGAAAAGATGGGTATTTTACACGAGATAACGGGAGGGCAACGTGGAAGAAATTATATTTTCAAGGAGTATATTGAGTTGTTTTAGACTATAAAACACTCCCATATTGGCTCTCAAAACTAATGCGCGTAATGAGTGAGCGCCCCAGCGTTACTTCGTTGATATACTCCAACTCTTCACCCACGCCCACGCCTCGCGCCAACAAAGAGATTTTTGGGGCTTTTTCGGCGCAATGTTTATAGATGTAAAAGTTGGTGGTGTCCCCTTCGGCAGTGGAGGGCAACGCCAAAATAACCTCTTCAACAGGATGGTTTTCAATGCGATGAAAGAGTTCTTGCAGTTTCAGTTGTCCGGGACCGATGCCGTCAACGGGAGAGATTACCCCGCCAAGTACATGATACACACCGGAATATTGGTTGGTATTTTCTACTGCAATCATATCTCGGATATCTTGAACTACACAGATAATATTGGGGTTTCGTTTCGGGTTGGCGCAAATTTCGCAAACGTCATGGTCGGAAATGGCAAAACAGTATTTGCAAATCTTTAACGATGATTTAAGTTCGGTTAGGGCGTGTGCCAAAGTTTCGACCTCAACGGTTTCGGCATTTACTAAGTGAAGCGCCAACCGCAGCGCTGTTCTTCGCCCGATGCCCGGCAGTTTGGCAATCTCATTTACAGCGGTTTCAAGAATTTTAGAGTAGGAAGTGAGCATGAGTTCAAAGAATTATATAATCTTCCATAATAATTGCGCAAAAATAGCATTAATTTAAAAACAATATAAAAATTTCTTTCAAGTGGTTAGTTCTTTTTTTTTAGTTCTATTTATTTTGATATAAATTAAAATAACAATAAATCAACTGCTGTCTCGTTTTAATCTGAAAATAAAAATCTAACCGCAGAGGCGCAAAGAGTTTACGCAAAGAGCACAAAGAGTTTATTCATAAAAAAGAAATTATTATGACAGAGAATGAATTATCTAAAATAGTTTTAGACTTGGGAATAAAAGTACATAAAGTATTAGGTCCCGGATTGTTAGAAAGTGCATATGAAGAATGTCTTTATTATGAAATCAATAAATATGGTTTGTTTGTTGAAAAACAAAAAGCGTTACCATTGATATATGAAGAGATTAAATTGTAAATAATTTATAATCTTCTCACTACAAACTCTTTGCGACCTTTGCGTAAACTCTTTGCGCCTTTGCGGTTAAAAATTATTTTTAAAATTAATAATAGTAGAAAATTTTATCAAAATATGAATTTTATCAAAAAAAAACAGCACTAAAAGAAATCAATCTTTCTTGCGTTTATTAAATCTTGGTTTAATTTATGGCAGGCATCTATATTCACATCCCGTTTTGTAAAAAAAAGTGCATCTATTGCAACTTCTACTCCATTATGAATACCAAGAGAATGGAAGAATATGTAGAAACGCTAATCAAGGAGTTTAAAGTTCAAGGTTTAGGGTTTAAAGAGAAGTTAGAAGTTAGAAGTCAGAAGTCAGAAGTTAGAAGTCAGAAGTATATCTCCCCCGCTGGCGGGGGACTAAGGGGGTGGATAAATTCAAAAATCAACACCCTCTATTTTGGTGGCGGAACCCCCTCTTTACTGCCTGTGAATCTCTTAGAAAAAATATTGAACGCCCTTTATGAAAATTTTGAGGTTGCAGATGATGCAGAATCTACCATTGAGGCAAATCCCGAGCAATGTTCGTTGGAATATTTGAAAGAGTTAAAAAGATTGGGTTTTAACAGAATTAGTATTGGAATACAATCTTTTAATGATGATGTTTTACAGTTTTTGGGAAGAACACATTCCGGAAAAGATACCTCTCTTGCTATTGAAAATGCCCGAAAAGCGGGTTTTGAAAATATTTCCATTGATCTCATTTATGGGATAGATTTGCGTTCGCTGCAAGATTGGACACAAGAGTTGAAAACGGCTTTCGGTTTGCCGGTAAAACATCTCTCTGCCTATTCTTTAACCGTTGAAGAAAATACGTTGTTACATAAAAAAATATCTCAACAAAAAATGCCCAATATTGATGAAGAGCAATCTTTACAAGAGATGATGATGCTAATGAATGAAGCAGAAAAAAATGGATTTATTCATTACGAGGTCTCTAATTTTGCATTAAAGGACTATCATTCAAAGCATAACTCCAATTATTGGAACGGAACACCCTATTTGGGCTTTGGCGCTGCTGCACACAGTTTTACCGGCAAAACAAGAAGTTGGAACATCTCCAATGTTGATAAATATATTCAAGCAGTAAATGAGAACAAACCTTATTATGAAATGGAACATTTGACTTTTGATGAGCAATATAATGAATATGTTTTATTAAGATTAAGAACGAAAGAAGGGATTGATTTAAAACGTTTGGAAGATTGTTTTGGAAAAGAGAAAAAAGAATATTTTCTTGAGTCGTTGCAAAAAATTAATCCGCAATATTATAAGCATCAATTTCAATATGTTACTATTACTAAGGAGGGGTTGACGTTGTTGGATTTTATCACAGAAAACCTATTGATTTGAAAGCGAATAGTAAAGTTTATTTTCTTTCTTTACTTCACTACCGCTACTTTTGCTTCTCGGTTGTCGTTTCTGATGAAGTAGATTCCGGCGGGCAGGTTGAGCGTGAGGGTGGCAATCTCGTCGGTGGCCATGGTTCT
>JAITUN010000006.1 GCA_031286285.1 Bacteroidales bacterium
TCGAATACAATAGACGCTTTGTTGGTTATTACTACATCATCGGCAAGACCGTCTTTGAGTTTTATGGTGAACATGACAAAGCCCTGACCGGAACCATTTCCATCTTCCGGCGGTAAAAATCCCATGAGTGCATCTGTGGGCAATTCGCCTGTGGCGGGGTCTATGCTTTTGAAATACCATGTTGCAACGCCTGTTGATTTATTTAATGTCAACTTGACTTCGGTAATTAACTCCATTTCGGGTCTCATGTCTATCGTCCATGTACAGTTTTGCGTGTTGAAAGGGATGTCGGTGATCATTCTGTCGCCCATTTTCATGATTCCCGCTTCAAAGGAGTTGATGTCGAAGAGATTCAAATCCAAATTATCGGTAATCCAAACTTGTTGAGCGGGTGCGGTGGCTTTCGGGTCGTTTTCAAAATTGATGACGTAGGTAAAATCTTTTCTATCCGAAAACCAAGTACTGCCGCTTTCACTTACAGAACCGTATTTATCGTTGGGGTCAAGTGAACCCACAAGCCGTGCAATAAGTTTTATAAGCCCACCGCCACACTCAACTAAACCGGTAGCATGACCCACCATATCATTAGCAGTGGATAGAGTTTTAAACATTTTTACTGCCGTTTTGACGCCTGCTGCTCCCGGAATGAAATCGGTAGCGCACTCCGAAATAACTTTGCCCACTTCCGCAGCGGCATTAGCGGCTTTATATCCTGTACCTCCCTCATCCTCTGCAAGAGAAACCACACTTTCAGCTACTTGTATGGCACAAGCAACGCCCGGTATGGCGCCTAATGGAATTTTAGCCATATCCCATGCTATCTTAGCCACCGTTTTTAAACAACCCCAAAGCGTTTCTTCATCGCCACCATTCAATTCCATGGGAGCCAAGGAGCGTAATGGATAAGCTCTGATTTCTATAGGCTCATCAACTGTTTCATAATGAATGACAAATTGCACATTAAACGTTAAAGATCCTTTGCCATAAGGAGGAATCACCGGAATTAGCGGAGTTACAAAGGTAGAGTGTGTATTGTTTCCTGAAAAATCATCCAGAACATACAATTTTTGAACTTCCCCGTCAACAGTACCAGTCTCGTCGGTATATGTGCCTTGTGTGTAAATATGTCCCCAGTTCTCTTTGACTTCAACCTCAATTTCTTTACGGGTAATTATCTCTATAATAACAGGCACACAATAGACCTCCACATTGCCCTTGTTGGAATACTCAAGAGTAAGAGTTGTCCAGCTTCCCTTAGCGATATTTAAAGGACCTAATAATTCCACTTCAATTTTCGGTTCAATATATGTTTCTATTTCAAAACCTTCTTTGATGGTTTCCGTTATATCGCCGACATTTACTATGATATCCCACTTACCGATTTTTTTGTTATGAAGATTAAATGTTGCGAAACATTTATATATGTCGGTTGTCGCAGAATATTCAGTTCTGATTGTCTCGGGAACAAGGTCGTTTTCACCTTGTTTTTTTAGCGTAATCTTAGTGCGGTCATCTAAATTTTTTCCATAAAAAATCAGAGTGGCTTTACCATAATTTCCTGCTTTTTTCGGATTGTAGCTAAAAATCAGATTGGAACTTCCACCGCCTGCATTACTTGCAATGGCGCCGGCGTCGTACCTGTCTCCATTGAACTCTCGAACAGTACCAATTTGGTCATAAAAAAGCATACCGATAACATATTCCTCCGTAATAATGCTGAAAAACCATTCAAGAATATCTTGGGAGACATTTTTAGGGATTGATTTAATTATCGTTTCTTTTGTTATTAAATTTTTATCTGCAAGTTCTAATGCTGATGAGCCATTTCCTAAAATATAACCCATTGCTGCCTCTATATCTCCTGTTACATCACCGTTTTCGTTTATCAATACTAAATTGGGATTGTTGTTGGTGCAATTAAATTCTTCCACATTATCGGAACTTTTTGTTCCATAAACAGTGTTATAAATTGATTGTTTTCTGCTGGAAGGAGATATATCATTTTTTTTGTTACCATAACTAATAGAGTTATATACTTTTATTGAATCGTTGTAATTTTCAATACCATATTCACTATTACCATAAGCAGTACAATTCATAATACTTCCGCCGCCACCCTTATAAAATCCTGTTACACAGTTATTTATAGCGGTGGAGTTACTTATAAAAGTGCCACCTCCCGAATGAAAGCCATCTTTTCCATAAGAAGCAGAACTACCATAGCCATTTCCTATAGCAGAACAATTATTAACAATTGAAAAACCGGAAGACCAAAAACCGGAAGATCCATTTTTAATAGCAGAACAATTTGTTATTTGTAAATAAGAACCGGAAAATCCTGTTGTAGCATTGTTACTTGCAACACAATTAGTAATTATAGTTTTTTCAGGCAGTCCAAAAAAACCGGAAGAGGCATTTCCTTCTGCAGTACAATTATTTAATTTAGTGCCGCAAGAAGATTTATTCACGGTAAAAGAAAATCCTCTATTCGAATTATCATTAGAAATACAACCATCAACAAGTGCATCGTTATCACAGGATACACCATTATTGGAATTATTGTTGGTAGTACAATTATTAATGATAACAGTATCAGAAACCTGAAAATCACCGCTGGAAAAATTACCATTAATTATAATGCCAGAATTTCCATTATTACCATTAGAAGTACAATTATAAAACCTTGATTTAGCACGACAATTTATCCCTCCGTAGCCATTGTTATTGGTAACACAATTTTTGAAAACGCCACCATCACCCATAATATAAATACCCTCTCTTTTATTATCATTAGAAATACAATCAATGATATTTAATTTACTGGCAGCATCAAGATGTTTGGCTGTTATTTCTATTCCTATAGAATTAGTTTTATTAATAGCACAATTTTGAATTGTAATGTCGTAAATTGGCGGATCGGCGCCTATATAAATACCATTACTTCCGGCATTGTTGATTTTACAATTAGTAATTGAAATTACAGGATTTCTTTTGCCTTCTATACCACCTATTTCGATACCAATACTATTGGTATTGTTAATAATACAGTTGCTTATTTTTACAACAGGATAGGAACTGGGATCGCTATAAGATAATGATACACTGATTCCCCTTCCACCACCATCTATTGCTATATTTTCTATTGTGCAGTAAGTTTGGGGAGTGCAATATATAGAAGTATAACCACCTGTATGACTCATGGTATATTTGGGGGTTCCATCAGGATTGGTATCTGATGTAATTGTAACATCTTTTTTTATATCACCCGGAGCTTTTGTTATTACAATATCTCCCGTAATCTTAATGATGTCGCCGCCGTTGCCTGCGTTTACAGAAACTATAGCGGCTTGATACGAAGCAAAATCATACGCTTCAAACACTTCTGCGTTGAGTTGCGATGCCATTCCTAAGGTAATCAGGAAAAGGCATATTGTCAGAAACCTTGTTTTTACTAAATTTGTATTCATCGCTTTCATTCTTTTAATTATTTCATCATGTCCATCTTATAAATCTTACGAAAATCACAGTTCAGACTATTTCACCAACGCCAACCGCACTTTAACGCCTACCGCCATTACATTAACTTTATCGTTTAATTATTTTTTGCACAATCACTTCGGCCTCCCCAAGCCCCTCCGAAGGAGGGTATGTAAGGATACGGATGAAATAGATGCCGGTGGGCAAATGTGAGATGTTTAAGGTTTCGGGTTTAAAGTTTGAAAATTCGGAACTTTGAACTTTAAACTCGAAACTTTGAACTTTCCTACCCATCACATCAAATATTTCCACATTTTCAACTCTCAACTCTCCACTCTCAACTCTCAACTCCCCATTCGTCGGATTCGGATATACTTTTAAACCGCTTTGTTGAACGCCGATAATTTTGTTGGTAGAGTATAACTCTTCGCCATCTTTTGTGGTTATTTGGAAATAATATACCGCTGCATCCAACTGGTCGGTAATTTTCGGACCTGCCGAGTAGGTAAA
>JAITUN010000099.1 GCA_031286285.1 Bacteroidales bacterium
CCTTCGGCGCTTGTGGTTTCTGCCACCACATAGAGTTCGCCCTGATAGGTCTCAATATCTTTAATAAATCCGTCTTTAATTTCGCAGTAGAGCGTGTCGGCAAACCATTTGTCGTTCACACCGCTTTTTCCTTTCATTCTGCCGATAATACTATCATCATCCAACTTCCACCCTTTGAAGCTCAGCGTACTCCAGTCATCGCCTGCCGGTTTGATGAGCGCCGACAGGAAGATGGCTATCAAAATGGTAGGAGTTATGTATAGGAGGAAGTATTTGAAAAAAACGGGCACTTTGATTCGGGCGGCGTGGGTAAACTCTTTCCATCCTTTTTTCGCACCAAAAATCCAGGAGAAGAGTACGGCTTCGCACATCGCAAAGAAGAAGAGCGAGACGGTTCCTGCCCAGTAGTCAAATTCGTCGAAAACCCCCTGTTCGTAGAACAGTACGCAAGGCAATCCGGCGGCAAGAATTACCAATCCAAAAGTAAGCGCGGCGTATTTTTTCTTGAAGTTGAACTCATCTTGCAGAAAACTCACCAACGGCGATCCCATAGCGAGCGATGAGGTGATGCCGGCGATAAACAGCAAAGCGAAGAATGAGAATCCGGCGACAACACTCAAGAGAGGTCCCCATTTTTGGAAGAGGAAAGGCATAGACTGAAACGCCATTCCCAGCCCGCCTTCCTGAGCAATGATTTGCTGTACGGTAGAGATGCCAAAAAAGCCCACCGTAATGGATATCAGGATGGTTCCGCCCAAAACTATCTCCACAAATTCGTTTACAAATCCGGTAGTTAACGAAGTTAATGCGATGTCATCTTTTCTTTTCAGATAGGAGGCGTAACATTGCACGCACCCCATACCGAGCGACAGGGTAAAGAAGATCTGTCCGGCGGCGGCTAACCACACTTTTGGATCTAACAGGGTGCTGTATTGCGGTTCCCACAAAAAGTTCAGCCCTGACAATCCGGGCGCTACTGCGCCATCCACCCCTGCTTTGATAGTTAAGCCTTTAATGGCTAAAAAGATCCCCAGAACAACCAAAAGCGGAACGCCATATTTGGCTACTTTTTCGATTCCTTGTTGCAGCCCTCTGCTTAAAATCCAGACATTCAGCGCGAGACACAGCAGGAATGCACCCACATTTTCGTAGGGGATTCCGGAATGGGTGGAGTTCATATTATGGTAGTCGGTAAAGAAAGCGGCCACCTCTCCCTGCGACATCCCTTTAAACGTTCCGATAACGGAGTGGTACATATACGACAGCGTCCAACTCTCCATATAGCAGTAGTATGCGGCGACGGCGATGCTGGAGAAGATTCCGAAAATGCCGACATATCGCCAAAGTGGTTTTTTCCCCATTCTCTCCATCATAAATGGGGTGGAGTGGTCGCCGAACTGTCCGCCCCAGCGCCCTATTGTCCATTCAATGAACATAAGCGGCATCCCCATAATGACGAAGCAGACCAAGTAAGGGATAATAAATGCGCCACCGCCGTTGCTGATAGCCTGTACAGGGAAACGCAGGAAATTTCCGAAACCAACGGCGTTTCCTGCCATTGCGAGCACCAAGCCAAGGCTGCTGCCCCACGATTCGTTAGTTTTTGCCATAATTTGTGGTATTTATTTGCGGGGGCAAAGATAGGAAAAATGGGATTTGTATTTGAAGGTAATGCAGGGCAAAAAAAACGAGAGAAGATTGCTCTCCTCCCGCTTTAGATGTTTTCACAACGGAATAATCCTTATTGTGAATTGCTTTAAAGTTTGTGCGGCAAAAATATAATATTATTTTAAAATCAACTTTTTTTTCTTAAAATGGTATATTTTTGCCAAAAATTGCAATTATTAAACATAATTATTATGAAAAAGATATTAGGATTAGATTTAGGAACCAACAGTATTGGGTGGGCGTTGGTGGATGAGGCCGAAAACGATAACGAAAAATCGTCAATCATTAAACTTGGTGTGCGAATTATTAACTACGACAATTTTGTTAGTAGAGAAACTGGAAAAGAAATAAAAGGCGATCCTGCTGATTATTACAGAGCAGGAAAAGGTGTTTCGCCCAATGCTGCACGAACACAAAGCCGTAGTATGCGACGTAACTTACAACGCTATAAACTTCGTCGTGAAAATCTGATAGAAATTCTAAAAAAATACGGTTTTATTTCAGATGAAACAATTTTGTCGGAAAATGGTAACAGAACGACTTTTGAAACCTACCGTTTAAGAGCAAAAGCTGCCATTGAAGAAATATCGCTGGAAGAGCTTGCACGTGTGTTGCTCATGATTAACAAAAAACGTGGTTATAAAAGCAGTCGCAAGGCAAAAGGGGCAGAGGAAGGAATGTTAATTGATGGAATGGAAGTTGCCAAAAAACTTTATAATGAAAATCTTACACCGGGGCAATTTTGTTTACAACTCTTGCAGACAGGGAATAAGTATCTTCCTGATTTTTATCGTTCTGATTTGCAAACAGAATTTGATAAAATATGGGCTAAGCAAAAAGAGTTTTATCCTGAAATTCTTACTGATGACTTGAAAGAAGATCTGAGAGGTAAAAAACGGGAGGCTGTTTGGGCTATTTGTGCAAAACATTTTATTTGGAAAGAAAAACATATAGAATGGAATAATGATGAAGGTAAAAATATCGAAGTTGAAAAAGAACATATACTTGTTGGAATAAAAAGAGAAGGTAAAAGAGAAGAACAAAACAAGGAAAATTTGTTTTGGAGGTCACAAGGTCTTTCAGAACAATTGTCATTGGAACAATTGGTAATTGTTTTACAGGAAATTAGCACAAAAATTAATGGGTCAAGCGGTTATTTGGGAAATATCAGTGATAGAAGTAAAGAGTTGTTTTTTAATAAAATAAAAGCAGCAAATGGAAACGAACGCCCACAAACTGTTGGTGAATACCAAATGTCCATTTTGGATAAAAATCCGAATGCAAGTTTAAAAAACATGGTTTTTTATCGTCAAGATTATTTAGACGAATTTAATACTCTTTGGGAGACTCAGGCAAAATTTCACAAGGAACTGACCAATGAACTGAAACACGAAATCCGAGATATAGTAATTTTCTATCAACGCCGATTAAAAAGTCAAAAAGGATTGATTAGTTTTTGCGAATTTGAAAGCCGACAAATAGAAGTTGAAATAGATGGAAAAAAGAAAACTAAAACAGTTGGAAGCCGTGTTATTCCTCGTTCTTCCCCTTTGTTTCAAGAGTTTAAGATTTGGCAAAGATTAAACGATATTGAAGTTTTTCCTGCAAACGAAAAAAATAAAAAGCGTAAACCAAATGCGAGAAGATTAGAACAAGATGAAAAAGAATTACTGTTTGCCGAATTATCGATAATTGATAAATTATCAAAAGATAAAATTCTTACATTATTGGACTTGCCGGAATTTGATATGAATTTCAATAGTATTGACGGTAATAAAACGCAAGCCGAATTATTTAAAGCATATAAAAAAATCATTGATTTATCAGACTACATAATTGATGATGATTCTACTGTTGAAAATGTTGAGATAGTTTTTAGCAATTTGGGTATCAATACAGATATTTTGCGATATTCATTACCTATTGAAATTCATAAAATAAATAAAAAAAACGAAGATGTTGTTGTTTACGAAGAGTGTGAAATGTATAAACTTTATCATTTACTCTACTCTTTTGAAGGAGATAAAACAAATTCAGGTGATGAAAATTTAATCAGCAAACTCAAAAAACTTTATGGTTTTGAAAAAGATTACGCTAAGATATTAGCAGGTGTTGAATTTCAAAGCGATTACGGAAGTTTAAGTGCTAAAGCTATTACAAAAATTCTACCTTTAATGAAAATGGGGCAAGATTACACAACTGCTTGTGCTAATATTTATGAAAGACATTCTGCAAATTCTTTAACTACAGATGAATTAGAAAAAAAAGTTTATAAAAACAAACTTGATATACTACCTAAAAACTCTTTACACAACCCTGTAGTTGAGAAAATTCTTAATCAAATGGTAAATGTTGTTAATGCCATTATTACTGATTCAAAACTGGGTAAACCTGACGAAATCCGCATTGAATTGGCTCGTGATTTGAAGAAAAGCGCTGATGAACGGTTTTTGCTTACAGATAGTGTTAAAGGAAACACAGAAGAAATGGAGAAAATTCACAAAAAATTGAAAGAAGAATTTGGAATTAACAATCCAAGTCGAAATGATGTAATTCGTTACAAATTATGGAATGAACTTGCATTAAACGGACACAAGTCCTTATATTCAAATAAAGAAATTTCACCCGCAATTTTATTTAGCAAAGAAGTTGACATTGAGCATATTATTCCACAATCCCGCCTTTTTGATGATTCTTTTTCTAACAAAACATTAGAATTTAAAGATGTCAATATTGAAAAAGGAAATAGAACAGCTATTGATTATGTAAGTGAAAAATACGGCGAACAGGGCTTACAAGATTATTTGAATAGAATTATTTCAATTTTTGGAACAAAAACAACAAGAAAAGTCATTACAAACAGAGTCACAGGAAGTAAAAGTGTAAAATCTGAAACTAAAACATTTGATACGCTTCAAAAAGAATACATTAAAAGTTTAAAGAAAAAACAGAGAGAAGAATGGGAAAGATTGAGTGAAAATGACAAAACGTTGAGGATAATCAATAAGTATTTCTCAAATAAACTCAAAAAACTTGTTATAACAGAAAATGAACTTCCCGAAGGTTTTATTGAACGTGACTTGGGTAACACTCAATACATTACCAAAAAAGCAAAAACAATGCTTGGTGATTTGGTGAAATTTGTTATCAGTACAACAGGATCAATAACAGACCGTTTACGTGATGATTGGCAGTTAGTTGATGTAATGAAAGAGATTAATTTTCCAAAATATGAACAACTTGGTTTAGTAGAAAACGAAGAACGTATTGATTATGAAACAGGCGAAGTGCGAAATGAGAAGAAAATTAAAGATTGGACAAAACGCAATGACCATCGCCACCACGCAATGGACGCTTTAACAGTTGCATTTACTAAACGGCAATTCATTCAATATCTTAATAACTTGAATGCTAGGAGAACAGACGAAAATATGACAATTTCCAATACTGAAAAGGAAGAATACGACAATTTTGCTATAACAACAGAAGATACTATTTTAAATACAAGAGATGTGTTAGGTATTGAACACAAAGAACTGTACAGAGATAAAAGAAATAAACTGCGTTTCAAACCGCCGATACCTTTAGATGACTTTAGAGCAGAAGCAAAACGCCATTTGGAAAACACATTGATTTCGATTAAAGCGAAAAATAAAGTGGTTACCAAAAATGTAAATACTACAAAGAAAAAGACTGGCGTAAATAAAAAAACTCAACAAACGCCACGTGGGCAACTGCATTTAGAAACTATTTATAGCTCTCAAAAACAATATGTTGTAAAAGAAGAAACTGTAAATGCAAAATTTGATGAACACAAAATTTTAACAGTAACTAAACCTATTTACAAAGTGCTTTTACTAAAACGCTTACAGGAAAACGGAAATGACCCTCAAAAGGCATTTACAGGAAAAAACAGTTTAGCAAAAAAACCGATTTTTATTGACGGTGCACAAACTGAACGATTGCCTGAAAAAGTGAAAACTGTAACACTTGAAACTGTTTATTCTATTCGTAAAGAGATTTCACCAGATTTGAAAATAGATAAAGTGATTGATGTGTGCGTTAGAAAAATCTTAGAAAATCGTTTGAAAGAATTTGGTAACGACCCTAAAAAAGCATTTTCCAACCTTGATGAAAATCCAATATTGAATAAAAACGGAAAATCAATTAAGCGTGTTACAATTTCTGGTATTAGTAATGCTGAAAGTTTACACGATAAACGCGACAAAGACGGCAAGTTGCTTTTTGACAAAAGCGGCAAAAAACAACCCGTTGATTTCGTAAATACAGGTAATAATCATCATGTTGCTGTTTATCAAGATGCTGAAAAAAATCTACAAGAAAATGTTGTATCCTTTTTTGAAGTTGTTGCACGTAGAAATGCAGGGTTGCCTATTATTGACAAAGAATATAGACAAAGCGAGGGTTGGCATTTTCTTTTTAGTATGAAACAAAACGAATATTTTGTATTTCCGAATGAAAAGACAGGATTTAACCCAAATGAAGTTGATTTGCTTAATCCTGATAATTATGCATTAATTAGTCCGAATTTATTTAGGGTGCAGAAATTTTCATTTAAAAACTATGTTTTTAGACATCATTTAGAAACAACAGTTGCAGGCTTTTCGTCTAATTTAAAAAACATTACTTGGACAGATTTCCGTAGTTCAAAGGGTTTGAATAAAATTGTTAAAGTCCGCGTCAACCACATCGGACAGATTGTGTCAATAGGAGAATATTAAAATTTATATAATAAATTAATCACTATGCAAGAAAACCTAACCTCCGAAGGCAAATGCCTTTTTTGTGGCAAAACTTTTGCCAAAGCGGGAATTAATCGTCATTTGGCGACACATTTAAAAGAAAAAACAGAAACCGGAAAACAGGCTCTCTCTTTTTTACTAAAAGTTGAAACAAACAAAAGATATAGCACATCACCTTATTTTCTCAGTTTATGGATCGACGGCGAAGCAAAAATGAAAGATGTTGATAGGTTTTTACGTGATATTTGGTTGGAATGTTGCGGTCATTTGAGCGCTTTCAAAGATCTGAAAAGAAGAAGAAGTGGATATGGAATGTTTGACAGGATGGAGGCTTATGATTATTTAGATTCCGGAAATATAGCAAAATATGAGAAAATGATGGAGGAGATATCCGGTGAAATCCCCATGAGTAGAAAAGTGAAAGACGTATTCTACAAAGGATTAACACTTGAATATGAATATGATTTTGGAAGTTCCACAGAATTAGAAATTACTGTTATTGATGCATATCCTATAAAAGCAGACAAGAAAATTGTTCTTCTGTCTCGTAATGAACCTTTAGAAATCATGTGTTCCATTTGCAAGAAAGTTCCGGCAACACAAGTATGTGCAGTGTGTATGTACAATGAAGATGCCGTTTTTTGCGATAAATGTGCAGAAAAACATGCAAAAAAATGTGAAGATTTTGCTGATTATGCAAGTATGCCTGTTGTTAATTCGCCTCGAATGGGGGTGTGTGCATACGTAGGAGGAACGATTGATAAGGAAAGAGACGGTGTGTTCGATTTAAAATCTTAAGAGAAACTTAAAACTATGAAAAAAACTATCAACACAATTCAACCCACCGAACTAATTCTATTCAACTACCTCTCACAACTTATTGAGCAAAGCAAAAGTTTTGTTATTGCTCAGGCAAACGGCGTAATGACTATGTTGTTTTGGAATGTTGGTAAAAGAATAAATGAGGTTATTCTGAAAAATAAGCGGGCAGATTACGGAAAACGAATTGTGTCGACAGTGTCGACACAATGGACAGAAAAATATGGAAAGAAATAAACAATTAAAATCATGATTAAAAGAACCCTCTATTTCGAAAATCCTGCATATTTAAGTCTGAAAAACAAACAGTTAGTA
>JAITUN010000153.1 GCA_031286285.1 Bacteroidales bacterium
AAGGAGCGGCCTAGGGTAAAACCGGTAACTGGGGCTAAGTCGTAACAAGGTAGCCGTACCGGAAGGTGTGGCTGGAATACCTCCTTTCTGGAGCAACTCGTTCGAAACTTTTGTTTGCTACATTAGTTCAATTGACAATTGAAAATTGACAATTGATAATTAACAGTTAATTAATTGTCCATTATCCATTGTCAATTCTCAATTAATATAGTCGCGTAGCTCAGTTGGTTAGAGCACTACACTGATAATGTAGGGGTCGGCAGTTCAAATCTGCCCGGGACTACCAAAAAACTGCGCAGCGGTTTTTTTGAATTAGCAATTGAAAATGGACAATTGACAGTTACAAGTTGAAAACAAAACAATTATCAATTATCAATTATCCATTGTCAATTGTCCATTAAAAAAGGGGGCGTAGCTCAGCTGGCTAGAGCATCTGCCTTGCACGCAGAGGGTCATCGGTTCGAATCCGTTCGCCTCCACAAGAACCCAAAAAATAGTAAAAACCAACAAATTACAACAGAATTTTGTTGGTTTTTACAATTTTTCGGGTTACATTATCTTTTTCTGTTTGAATTCGAACAAAATAGATTCCGTTCGGCAGGTGCGAAATATCAATGGAGTAGTGAGTAGTGAGTAATGAGTAGTGAGACAAGTCTCCCCCGCTGGCGGAGGGTATGGAGGTGAAATTTGGAATTTGAGACAATTTTCTCCCATAAATATCAAAAATCTCAATACTATTAACTTGTAACTCGTAACTTGTAACTCGTAACTCACCATTCGTCGGGTTCGGATACACCACAATCTCAGGAACTACTTTTTCCGGCACACTGTTGGCATTGTCTAAATAGCACTGATAAAAGTTTGGGATTCCGTAGCCTGTTCTATCATCGGGATTGTTATATCTATCTCCGTATTTTCTAATTAAATCCATGATTTCTAAGGAAGAATATTGAGGGAGCGCTTGCCATAAACATGCTGATAATCCTGCAATTATAGGAGCAGCAGCGCTACAACCGCCACCTTCATTAACTATTTCTCCTTTTGAATTTATACCCCAAACATCTACACCTAAAGCCGCCACATCTGGTTTTATACGACCATCTGCAGAAGGACCATAAGCAGAATTAGGTACTACTATACCCGTCTTAGATACCATCCCTACAGCTAAAACATGGAAAGCATCTGCAGGACGTACTATATAGCGCCATGAATTTGCCATATTTCCTGCGCCTTGTACTACTATGACTCCTTTTTGTGCTAATATAGAAGCTGCACGGGAAGCAACACTTGACACACCATCATTGTTGGCATAAGTATAAATATTTTGCCAGTCAAAGTCAAAAGTCCAGTAGCCAATTGAAGAATTTACCACATCTGCGCCCAAACTGTCTGCAATCTCTGCAGCATAAGCCCAAAAATCTTCTTCCACTAACTGCTCATCTCCCGGTGGAAATACATTTTCCGAACGAATAAAATAATAATTAGCTTTAGGAACTGTACCGATCAAATGTCCTTCAACCATGCTTGCCATTTCTGAAGTCACATATGTACCGTGGTAATGTCCAATATAAACATTGTTTATTCCGGGAATCAAGTCTCGTGTCCCCAAAATTTGCCCATTCTCATATAAAGACTTAAAATAAGATATCGTATCGAAACCATCCCACCCTCCATCGAATACACAAATCAGCATATCTTCACCGCAGAAGCCGGCTTTGTGCAAAAGATGTCCGTTATGTAATTTAATATTATCAATACTGTTTCCATAGTCGTAGTCGCAAGAAGAAATGAGAGATGAGGAATGAGGAATGAGAGATAGAGGAGGTGAGGGATTGAAGGAGGGAATTATAGGGACTTGATAATACGCTACAGGCAAAGTATCAATCACAAAAGAAAAATGATTCAACATGGCATCAATAATAGCATGACAATTTTCTGTTTCGGGATAGAAAATCACTACCGAATTATTCCATTTTGAAAAAGCAATAATTTGAGACGGATCGCTACTGAAGTTTAAGATGGAATCAATGTATTGCGGATTTACCGGAAGATCCTGTTCTATAATGGGGATATTAAACCGCTCACGCTTGGCAAGAGCGCGGGGAGAAAGAAACTCTTCGGGGCGGTCAATTGAATAGGGAGAATCGTTTTTATCGGAGAAAGTAATTCGGTAGCAATTAGGGTTTTGTCCGTATGCAACTGTAATAAAGAGCAGAAAACATAAGGCAGAAAGCAGAAAGGATTTTGGATTTTTCATTGATTATATTTTAGTAGAATAATTATTTAGTAATTCATCTGATTTTTTCGGCAAATATACACTATTCTTTTGAATATCAAAAGCTTAATAAAAGTATTTTATGAAGCAAAGAAGAACAGAAACAGAAAACCCAAAATACACCTTCGGTGTGATTATTGAATATTTTGAATGTCAGGGTGTTAGTTTTTAGGAGCGCCCTTATACCTCATAAACTAATAAACAAATAAAAATATCCATACACTCGTACAAATAAAAAAAATTATTTTTGCGCCTCAAAAAAAACATCAAATTCAACTTTAAAGATTATGAAAAAGAACCTGTTCCTTTTTATTGCGCTTTTTGCAGGCGTTTTTACTTTGTTTGCACAACAAGTTAATGAGGATGGTATTAGACTTTACCATACTCCTTCTCAGGAAGAGATAGATTGGGCAAAAAGCAAAGGGTTGGTTACAGAACCCAAAACCGTTGTGCCACCCCCAGCCGGAGAGATACGCCCTATTGCTGAGTTTGAACCCATGGAAGCCGTGCTGATTCGTTATCCTCTTGGTATCCCTTACTCATTAATCAAAGAAATGGCAAAAGATATTAAAGTGATTACTGTAGTTTCAAATTCAAATCATCAAACGGCAATAAACAATTATACCAGTAATGGAGTGAATATGGCTAATTGTCAATTCTTAATAGCAAATTCAGATAGTTATTGGACACGCGACTATGGTCCCTGGTTTATGGCAATTGATAATCAAAATGTAGGAATGTTCGATTTTACCTATAACAGACCTGCCCGACCTAATGATAATCAAGTAAACGGACAACTTGTTACTTTCCTGACGAATGACGGTATAAAACCGATAAATAGATATGTGTCTCCACTTCAACTTACCGGGGGCAATTTTATGAATGACGGAATAAGTCAGGCAGCCTCTACAACCTTAACCTTAAATGAAAATTACGGATATACCACACAGCAAATTAAAGACCATTTTATGGAATATATGGGAATAGAGCAATACCATTTTATAGCAGACCCGATCAATCCTTACGACAATATTCAGCATATTGATTGCTGGAGCAAACTTCTTGCACCCGATAAGGTATTGGTTGCAAAAGTTCCGGCAGGTTCTCTATATTATGACAAATTTGAGACAGCGGCAAATTATTTTGCCTCCCTCACCTCTTCATGGGGAACGCCTATGCAAGTGTTTAGAGTTAATGAAGGAGCTATAAATGGTTCGCTCAGAACTCCTTATACAAACTCTCTGATATTGAATAATAAAGTTTTTGTCCCCACAACAGGTAATGCCTATGATGCAGATGCGCTCCAAGTATATCAAGATGCCATGCCGGGGTATGAAATTATTGGAATTAGCGATGCCTCCTTAGGAGGATATGACAAATGGATTAACACAGACGCTCTCCATTGCCGTACCCACGAAATTGCAGACAGATGTATGCTGTACATTAAACACCAGCCCCTCTTCGGAGAGATAGAAAATACAGGAACGGTTACTTTTACCGCTGAACTCTATTCATATTGTAATAATACTATCACTTACGATTCTGTATATATTAGAACTGCCGGCAGCGAATATGTAGGATATAACATGGAATTTGCAGGCGAAAATATCTGGGAAACTACTGTTAGCGGGCTGCCGGGCGGATTGATAGAATATTACATCGTTGCCAAAGATGCTTCGGAAAGAAGAGAGTGCCATCCCTATATCGGTGCGCCCGACCCCCACAAGTTTACTTTGATTGGAGACCCTACCCCCCTGCCGATTCTGAGTGTAAATAAAACAAACTCTTCAGTAACCTCAAATGGATTGGCGGTAATTGAGGACCATATTACGGTTTATAATGTGGGTAATGCCGATCTTACTTTTGAAATTACTGATATTGATTTTATTGAAAAGCTCTCCATAGCTCCTTTAGACGCTACCGTTCTGCCCGGGGATTCAATCAAAATTACGCTGTCATACGATTTTAATGGTGTGGAAAATGGAGAATATGAAGGCAGTTTCAATATTTTAAGTAACGACCCCTTACATCAAAACACAGAAATTACTCTACACGCTTCTCAAAACTATACTCCTCCCGTTCCTGTTTTGGTTATTGACATAACAAGCTCTTCGGTAGTGTCAGATGGACTTGAAATAATTGAAGATATGATTACCATTTCTAACGAAGGCAACGCAGATCTTGAATTTGAAATTACCGCTATTGATTTTCCGGAATGGCTTACCATAACACCGTTAGAAAGTATTGTTCAACCTGATGGCTCACAAGTTATTACGTTGTCTTACGATTTTTCAAATGTGAAATTAGGTGAATATTCAGGCAGTTTTATAATTTTAAGTAATGATTTATTAAATCTTGAAATCCCAATCTCACTCTCCGCTATTCAAAATTATGTTGGAATAAAAGAGGGCAATGTTTCTCCAATATCTATTTATCCAAACCCTGCAAATGATAAAATCAATATTGTTTTCAACAAAGATAATTCAACAAAAGCAAACATCTACAATATTTTGGGTGTACAACTTAAAGAGATAGCACTTTCTAAAGGGTTGAATACGATTGACATCAAGGATTTTCCGAAAAGCATCTATTTTATTAAGATTGACGGAGTTGTAATAAAATTGGTGAAGCAATAAAATCAAGCCTCAAACTTGTGCCGTCCCTCCGAGCAACACCCGGGCTGCAACAAAGAGATCATCTCCAAAAAAATCTCCTCAGGAGTAGTTAATCCTTTTACTCCAAACACCTCTTGAAGTTGAGCGTAGAATTGATAGTCGTTCCAGCCAAATTCACAAGTTTTTACGGCTTTGAAGTTTTGTGCTACTTTAAAGGATGAGGTAAAACTACCGCCAATTTCGATGGCAAAATTCATCGGCAATACTAAATCGGCTAATGCAGTGGTTTCGTTCTCAAAGAGCGATTGTACACAAACGAACGATGCGGAGTTCAGAAATTCAAGCGCCTTAAGCTGATCAACAGGGAGGTTTTCACCAAAAATAAAAATATTTTTTGCTGAAACATTGCCCGAAGATTGAAGAGGCAAATCATCGGTTTTCCATACTTTTTTGAGGAGTTCCAAGTATTCTCCCTCTATCTTTCTGAAACCGGGTCCGTATTCGGAACGGATTCCCATATCGTACAATCCCTGACTGTTGCAAGCGGTTTTTAAAGTCATCATACCGGAGCACATTTTTCCTTGTTTTTCAGTGAGATACATTGAGTTTTTGATCTCTTTAAAAGTAGGCTCGTCAATCGTTTTTTCCGAAACAATGATTACGGTTTCGGGAACGTCTAACCATTCCTGTGCAATTCTCTCTACGATTTTTGCGCTAACGCCCGATTTTTCAAGTAGTTGTTCGTAATTTTCCTGCAAGATCGTTTTTTCATATTCTTCAAAATTCAATGCCAAACCTTCCAAGAAAATTCCAAACGCTTTTTCGCTTTTTAACAAGTAATGATTTATGGCTCTGATAAAAGCATGGTAATTTTTTACCGGTATCGTTTCATCCACGCGGTGGGTGTAAAAACAATTGGGTTCTTGGGTAATATAGGTAACCGGCAGTTGTTCCATAAAGCGCATATTTTGAACAATATGGTTCACCACCGGATGATCTTGCGCTATGTTTGTGCCAACAATGTAAATTCGTTTGGCGCCCGTGAGTTCGTGAAGCGGCAGGTTATCATTTTTATTCAAATTAAAAACAACACTTTTTTGCGATACAGAACCTATGGCGTTGGTTTTCGCACCTGCCCTCGCCCACTTCTGAATCATGTACATGCTTTCGTTGGTTAACGTAGGAGAAACACAAACAGAGGTGAGAGGTGAGGAATGAGGGGTGAGAGGTTGGAGTTTGGAATGGATTAGTTTTATGGCTTCTTCTTTTGTAATGGGTTTTAAAACGCCGTTTTCTCTCAACAAAGGTTGCGTAATTCTATCTTTTCTGTTAAAGATGTCATACCCGAATTTAATATCCCTATTGATTAAACCATATTGATTTACAATACCTTCGCGGGAAGTTGCGCCATACACTTTGTTTTTGTACATCAACAAATCTATTTCAAAGCCTTCGGAGCCGAAGGGGTCAATAGCAGGAAGTTTTTCGTAAGGAAGCGCCAATATTTTATTTTTGAAATTCTCGGTCAATGCGCCGGTGGGGCAGGTATCCACGCACAGCCCGCAAGCATCGCAACGACTTTCCATCAGTTTGCCTTCCATATTGGGCGCGATGAAAGTTTTGGAACCTCGTTTAAAGAACTCCCATGCTCTGTTTCCGGAATACTCTCTGCAAACGCGAACGCAACGTCCGCAAAGAATGCATTTGTTGTTATCAATCTCTATCTGAGGATGTTGGAAGTTGATTTCTAATTTTTGAAAACTTCCTTGATAATGTTTTTGGTTAACCCCATATTGGGTTGCATATTGCTGCAACTTACAGTTATGGAAAGCGGAACAGCCACACTCCAAACATCTTTCAGCCTCTTCCTGAATAAGCTCTTTGTCAAGATACCCCAGTTCAACCTCTTCAAAGTTTTGCCGGTCATTTTTATCCAACACCGGCATTTCATAACGTATGCAACGCTCAAAACGGTTTTGGTAATCCTCTTTGGTTTGTGTTTCAAAGTTGTCTTTTGTGCTGATGAACGGCGCATTAAGTTGAGGCTCTACCTCAATCGAGAAAAGAAACTGCTCAATATGTTTCGCCGCCGCCTTTCCGCCCGCCACCGCCTGAATGATATTCGCCGTACCGGTAACCGCGTCTCCTGCCGCAAAAATTTTAGGGATATTCATCTGGAAGGTTGTGGTATCGGCATCCAATGTTTTCCATTTGTTTAACTGAAGAGATTGCGGAGCGTAATATTCGT
>JAITUN010000157.1 GCA_031286285.1 Bacteroidales bacterium
CAAAAACAAAAAAACTGAAACCTCTTTGGTTTATCTTAGGCGGAATTGTTGTTGCGGCAGCAATAGTATTACTCGTTTGGTTTTTCAACTCAAAACCGAAACCTGTGCCAATAAAAGATGAAATTGTAGAAGTGGTAGAAGAGCTCGAACCGGAATCCGCACAAGAACTCACAATTACACCACACCCCTCCACCACAGAAAACCCGTCCCCACCATCCCCAAAAACCACCGAACCCAAACCCACCGAATCCAAATCCGATCAACCGTCCCAACCGTCCCCCAAACCCGCCGAACCCAAACCCGAACCACCCAAAACCACCGAATCCACCCTCATAAACATTGCAATGATTCCCGTACAAGGCGGCACCTTCACCATGGGCTGCACCAACGAGCAAGGAAGTGATTGTTATGATAGTGAAAAGCCTGCCCATTCGGTAACCGTAAGCAGTTTCCAAATTGGCAAATACCCCGTAACTCAGGCGCAGTGGAAAGCGGTAATGGGCTCCTATCCGCCTGAACTCTACAATACCGGCTGTGATGAATGTCCTGTGGACAACGTAAGTTGGAACGATGTGCAGGAGTTTATTCGCAAGTTGAATGCCTTAACAGGCAAGAGATACCGTTTGCCCACCGAAGCGGAATGGGAATACGCTGCACGGGGCGGAAATAAAAGCCAAGGATACAAATACAGCGGCAGCAACAATATAGATGAGGTAGCATGGTATTACGGAAATTATAAAAACAGCAAACATGGCAGTCAGGGTAGCACCCACCTCGTAGGAGAGAAAAAAGCGAATGAGTTGGAAATATTCGACATGAGCGGTAATGTTTGGGAATGGTGCAGCGATTGGTATGGTGAAAACTATTATAGTAGCAGTCCGGCAAACAATCCTACCGGTCCGAGTTCGGGTTCTTCCCGTGTTTTGCGCGGAGGCAGTTGGTACTTCTACGCGGAGCACTGCCGCGTGTCGGCTCGCCGCGGCAACGCGCCCGGCAACCGCTACAGCCACAATGGCTTCCGACTCCTTTTAGTTCCATAAAAATGAGTAGTGAGTAGTGAGTAGTGAGGAACGAGGCAAGATGCCTACGGAACGAAGCAAGACGCTTCGCCCAACAGGAGAAGATAGCCGTAGGTTTCAACCTACGGGACGAAGCGAGACGCCTACGGAACGAAACGAGACGCCTACGGAACGAAACGAGACGCCTACGGAACGAAGCGAGGCGCCTACGGGACGAAGCGAGACGCTTCGCCCAACAGGAGATAGCCGTAGGTTTCAACCTACGGGATAGTGAATACCGGAGAAGCCGATAGCCGTTAAGTGGAGGCAAAAATTAAGAAGTTGCGCCCGACACGAATTAGAAAGTCGAAAAAAATGAAATAAAGAGAGAAACCTTAAACCAAAAACCTTAATTATACTTAACTCCTATATTTATGCTCCTCCAAGAAAACACCCTTTTCCATTCCCACTACCTCCTAAAAAAGCTGTTAGGTCGTGGTGGCTTTTCCGAAGTTTGGTTAGTAGAGAACACCTTAGCGGGAAATATCAAGATGGCGTTGAAGATTTACGCTCCCGGCGCGGGATTGGATGATGACGGCGTCTCGCTCTTCAGCAAAGAATTTGAACTGGTATTCAATATCAACCATACCAATCTATTGCGCACGGCGCATTTTGATGTTTGCGACCGCTCTCCCTATTTGGTGATGCCCTATTGCGAACAAGGCTCTGCCGGTAAACTCATAGGAAACATCACCGAAGAACAAGCCTGGAATTTTTTGCACGATGTGGCGGCTGGATTGGCACATCTGCACAAACAGAATCCTCCTATCATTCACCAGGATATAAAACCGGATAATGTACTGATAGACAATAGTGGACAATATCTTATTACCGATTTTGGAATCAGCACCAAAGCGCGGAACACATTGCGCAAAAGCATAGAGCAATTTAAAAAAATATCAGGCGGTACAATTGCCTACATGGGACCGGAACGTTTTGGCAAAGACAACTTACCTATTAAAGCAAGCGACATCTGGGCTTTGGGCGCCACTCTTTTTGAATTGATGTCAGGGGATACTCCTTTTAGTGAGCATGGTGGATTAATTCAAAAAAGCGGAGCAGAGATTCCGGATATTGATGGCGAGTATTCTGAAAACTTGAAAAAAGTAGTCTACGCCTGCTTGGCTGAAAATCCATGGGATAGACCCACAGCGAAGATACTTATGGAATGGAAAAAAGAAGAAGTTTCGCCACAGCTACCACAACCAAAGCCTCCTAAACCTAAACAAAAACATCCGAAACGAAAAAAAATCCTGTGGTTTGTCTTGGGAGGAATTGCTATTGCAACTGCTATTGCAACTTTTCTATTTTATTCACAAGTAGAAGAATATGTTCGAGAAGTTTGGTCCGATTATTTTTTAGTAGAAATGGGAAATGGTCAAAATGAATTGACAATTGATCCGGTTGATGTGAATGAAGAAACTGTGGATTATTGTGATGAACCGGAGTTGCCAATTGAAAGTATGGATACGAAAAAAAATGACCAAATTTCACCTATAACAGAGCAACAGAAACAGAAAGAAGAAAAAGAACGTGCGGATTATGAAAAAGAACAAAAACGACAACGTTTAGAGAAATTTACTTTTTTTGAGAAAAATTTAGGAAATAACTATATGGTTGTACAACAAAAATCAAATTCTTTGTGGGGAATTATCGATAAAAACGGAAATATAATCGTTAGCTGCACTTATACACAAGCTTCAAAGCTTTTAAAAAATGGATGTTTTGCTTTAAAGCATGAAAATGGAAAATGGGATATTTTTGATACTTCCGCTAAAAAAATTAATTATGGGCTTGAAAATTTAAATGAATACCAATAAAATTTTGAAAATATGAAAAAAACAGTACTCTTTCTTGTTAGCTTAATTAGCTTTGCTACAGCTTTTTCTCAAAGAAATATCCAAGATTATGAAAGCCTTGGAGATGCAATGGCAGATGTCGAAAACTACACCGGTGCAGCCGCGATGTACGAATTGTGCATGAATTATGACGAAGCTTGTTTGTTCAAGTATTTCAAACTCATCTTTGACGAAAAAATTGAAGCCCAATTTTCGGATGAACTCTATCGACTGATTCGTCCTTTGGCAAACAATGGATACGCCATTGCACAACTTTACTTAGGCTATATGTTTAGAAATGGGTATGGGGTTGAAAAAGATGATTCAGAAGCTGTAAGATGGTATCGAAAAAGTGCGGAACAAGGGAATATTAAAGCTCAAAATAATTTAGGAAAAATGTATTTTTATGGGTACGGGATCTCTCAAAATTATTCTGAAGCCTTAAAATGGTTTCTCAAAAGTGCAGAGCAGGATGATGAAACAGCACTGTATAATTTGGGGTATATGTATGAAAACGGAACCGGAGTTGAACAGAATCAAAAGGAAGCCGTAAAGTGGTATTTAAAAAGCGCTGCTCAAGGAAATGAAGATGCTATAGATTGGTTTTTGGAAAACGCACGGATGGGTGATGATGAAGCTCAAAATGGGCTGGGCTATCTATACAAAAATGGATATGGGGTTTACGAAGATTTTGAAGATGCATTGTTTTGGTTTAATGAAAGTGCAGAGCAGGGTAATGCAGATGCTCAATATAACATAGGAGAAATGTATTATTATGGATATGGCGTTGAGCAAGATTATCTAATGGCAATAACATGGTATAAAGAGAGCGCAAAACAAGGAAATGGAGAGGCTATTTTTAGTATAGCATATATATATGAAAATGGTATAGGGGTTAATGAAAATCATAAAGAAGCCATAAGGTGGTACCTTATCTACGCTTCTCAAGGAGAAGAGAGCGCAGTCAATTGGTTTATTGAAAAAGCTGAACAAGGAGATGAAGAAGCTCAATACGGACTCGGGTATCTGTTTCAATATGGATATGGGGTTACTAAAAATTATTCCGATGCACTAAAATGGTATCGGAAAAGTGCTGAACAAGGACATGATGAAGCGCAATATAATCTAGCAGAAATGTATTATTATGGGTATGGGGTTACAAAAAATTACCTTGAAGCTTTTAGTTGGTATCGGAAAAGCGCTGAACAAGGTAATGATAAAGCGCAATTTAGTATGGCATTTATGTATAGATATGGATATGGCGTTGACCAAAATGATCATGAAGCAGTAAAATGGTATAAAAAAAGTGCAGAGCAAGGAAACGTAACAGCTCAATATAATTTAGCCGTAATGTATGATAATGGGTATGGCGTAGCTCAAGATTATAAAGAAGCAGTTGGATGGTATCGAAAAAGCGCCGAACAAGGCTATGCTAAAGCACAATTAAGTTTAGGCTATATGTATAGAAATGGGTACGGCGTTGCTCAAAATAATGAAGAAGCAGTAAAATGGTATAGAAAAAGCGCTGAACAAGAAAATGCATCTGCACAAAATAATTTAGGATTCATGTATGAAAATGGATACGGGGTTACTAAAGACTATACAGAAGCAGTAAAATGGTATAGAAAAAGCGCAGAACAAGGTAACGCAAGTGGCCAAAGTAATTTAGGTGAAATGTATTTCTATGGAAATGGGGTTACCAAAGATTATTTTGAAGCAATAAAATGGTATAGAAAAAGCGCCGAACAAGGAAATGCAATAGCACAAAATAACTTAGGATTTATCTATAGAAATGGGTATGGGGTTTCTAAAGACTATGAAGAAGCAGTGAAATGGTATCGAAAAAGCGCCGAACAAGAACATGCTAAAGCGCAAAATAGTTTAGGATTTATGTACAAAAATGGTTATGGAGTTGTTTTAAACTATTTAGAAGCAGTAAAATGGTTCCAAAAAAGCGCAGAACAGGGAAATTCAGAAGCTCAATATAATTTAGGAACAATGTATGAAAATGGATATGGCGTTAAAAAAAATAAAAAAATAGCGGTAGAGTGGTACAAAAAGTCTGCCGAACAGGAATATCAAAATGCCATTGATGCTCTGAAAAGATTAAAAAAATAATATTATCAGATGCCCCTCCAACAAAACACCTTATTCCATTCCCGTTACCTTCTTGTAAAGCATCTCGGTAGCGGCGGCTTCTCCGAAGTTTGGTTGGTGGAAGATACGCAGGTGAACAACCGGAAAAGAGCCTTGAAAATATATACGCCCGAAAAAGGATTGGATGAAAATGGCGTGCAAATTTTTCGTAATGAATTTGAAATTGTTTGCGATGTAAATCACACAAACCTGTTGCGCCCTGCTCATTATGACGTATTTGAACGTTCTCCCTATTTGATTATGCCTTTTTGCGAGCGCGGCTCGGCAAGCAAACTCGTTGGCAACATCTCAGAAGAGCAGGCTTGGCTCTTTCTGCACGATGTGGCGGCAGGATTGGCATTCCTGCACAAACAGGAACCACCCATCATTCACCAAGATATTAAACCCGATAATATACTGATAGACAACGGCGGCCAATATCTTATTACCGATTTTGGGATTAGCGCAAAAGCACGCAGCACGTTGCGCAGAAGCGTGGGAGAAGTCAAAATGACGGTTGCCTACACCCCGCCCGAACGGTTTGCGAAAAACACCATCATTAAGGCAAGCGATATCTGGTCGTTGGGAGCCACGCTCTTTGAGCTATTGGAAGGCGACGTTCCTTTCTTTGATATGCTGGGCGGCAAAGCGCAATTAGATGATGCCGAAATACCGGAAATGGATGAAAAATGGTCGCCCGAACTGAAAAAGATTATTACCCTTTGCCTGCAAAAGGAGACTTGGGATAGACCCACCGCCGCACAATTAGAGGAGTGGACCACCGCCCATTTTAAAGGAGAGAAGATTAAGTTTGAAAATAGCGACAAAGCACAAACCCCTCCCGAACCCGCTAAGCAACAGCGCACTACCCAACCCTACACCGGCGCCAAAAAGGATGC
>JAITUN010000158.1 GCA_031286285.1 Bacteroidales bacterium
TTATGGAACTATTTTGGGGCAACAACGTCCATTCCGAATTTTTATCTGCAAAATAGATGGCAGCCAAGTAGGGCTTTTGCGCCACAATGGGCGGCAGCTTCATAAGTTGCTCCGGATGAAAACGAATCACTTTGTCGCCTCCGGCTACCCAAACAAAACCCTCATCATCAATACTTGCTCCGTTTTGCCCGCATTCCATTACATCAAATCCATCATAATAACCAAAGGTACGGATAGAAATGGTATTATCCTTATGATAAGATTGTAAATCAAGAATATGCAATTTATCTTTACTCCCAAAAACAATATATTTATCGTAGTAATTGATGGCAAAAACAGTAGTTTGGTCAAAAATTTGATGGTCGTTTCCTTGCTTGTCTTCTGCAAAAAGTCCATTGAACCCACCTTTCCACAATATACCTTTATCATCTAAAGTCATACAGATTACACTTTTATAGGGGCGAGGCAGCGTATCAAAAACAATCGTTTGCTTCTCTTCGTCTAAAAAAGCTTCTCCGGTAAAAGTTCCCAAGCGCAACTTTTGGTTGCCATCTCTGCAAATAGAAATAATGTGTTTTACGCCTAAAAAAGGGTATGTAGTGATTTCGCCATTTGTGTGTAATATATTCAAAGTAGTACCAGTATCAGTAATTCCTCCGAAACAAATCTCATTATGCCGGGTATCGTAGTAAAGCGCCAATGAACATCCGGTGGGAATATGATCTAATTGGTTCGGTTTGCCTTTTTCAGGATCATAAACAGCAATGCCCTCATGAAAAGAGAGAAATACTCTTCCTCTACTATCCCTGCAATTCCCCATATATCCATATACAGGAGAGACTTTTTGTCCATTATAGGTAAGATGCACATTATGCAGATCCCCTTGTTTATCTGCACGAAGAAAGCCATACGTATGGGAAGAGAACCAAACATTATGATGGGCATCTTTAATAACGCCCCAAATATTATCAAAGCTTGCTATTTTTAATTGATAAGAATCGAAGAGAAATCGCGTACACTGAAAGAGTCCCGATTCGGTGGAAAACCATAGGTTGCCATCATGATCCGGTAATATATCGTTCATCATTGTATTAAAATTTATGGGAAACGGCAAAAATCGCTGTTCATCAAAATAATACATATATGAGAAAAAGTCACTATGTCCAAATCCAAACAATAGTCTATTTTCATCTAAACGTTCTATACATGGATGTAGATTAACTGAGGGTAATTCTGAAATATATTCAAACCGAACACTATCTTTTTCAAAAATAATTTTATATAAATGGGTATTTTCCTGTTGTTCTCTTTTTTTAGTTATCGTTGCAAACCAATCTTTTTTTCTTGTTAGATTAGGCCATAACATGAAATCATCTTGTTCCATTGAAATTGCATTCACCTTTTGAAGCATATCATTATCAAGACGGTAAAGCGCTACTTTTTGATTTTTAATAGTAAAAAAAGAAATAGCATATAATTTTTGTTCTGAAATACAGGCCATAAGTTCGGGCAAGTTTTCAGTTATTTTTGTATAGGTTTTGTCCGTTAAATTAAAGCGGAAAAGTGTGAATTCCAATCTATTTTGTTGTAATTCCAAGAGACAATTAAACAAAAAAATATCATTCTCAAATAGCGCTATGCTTACATGATTTCCATGTATCCGATAATTTTCAGGGAGAGGATAATACTCCATCGTTTGATCGGGATAGAGGAAGATGATATTTTTTGGAGAGATCAGCAAAATTGCCGTTTCATATTGATTAATATATAGTACACGAGTATCAGTATGCAAATCTTTCATACTGTAATTTTTAAAACTAATCCCATCAAACCGGCACACTCCATCGTTGGTAGAGAACCACAAATAGCCGTAAGAATCTTGAAACGACTCAAACACTTGCGATTGCGGCAATCCCTCTTTCATTCCGAAATGCCTGTAAGTGTAGAAGTGTTCCCACGATTGACAATTGAGAATTGAGAATTGGCAATTGAGAATGAGGATGATGGTTAGTAATAGTTTTCGATACATGTTATTTTTGTTTTTATATATCCTCAAGTGCCAAGCAATAAGTTTCAATTTCGTAATTCGGCAAAACGATCTGTTTCAGTCGTTCCACTTTTTGGGCAAAACATGTAGGGCGAAAGCGCTCTTTTTGCCGTTTTACTTCTATTGCTAATGCTTTGTTTTTTTCTAACATAAGCGCCACAATATCAATTTCGTTAAGATTGCCTTTTGCTTCCCACCATGAGCCTATTTCACGGTATAAACCACTTTCAGCCAACTTTGTTCGAAAATAGCGCTCTAACATTTTCCCTGAAAAAGTAGAGTAATCAGCCTTGATAATATTTTGCAACCCTACAAAATTTTTAATCTCAATCATGGCGCGGTGGCGGTCGAAATAGTGAAACCAAAATTGCAGAAAATTGTCTATAATTTCGTAGCGAACGCTTTGTGTACCTTCTTTTGAACCAATGGGGCGAAGACGTTTCAGAACGTTGTAATCTTCAATCAGTCGCTTAATTTGTCCGCCAATACTTTTATCACCAAGCGCAGACATAATATCAGGTTGTGTGTTGATGCCGCCCGAAATAGCGCTTAAAATTGAAAAATAGGTTCCGTAATTTTTGCCAAACTCCTCTATCAAAAGGTTTTTCCCTTCGTCAATAAAAGGCGAATTTTCACGTACAATAAATTCAATCATTGGCTCCACTTTTAACTCGCAGCCATCACAAATGATCTCCAAATATTTGGGAATACCTCCGGTAAAACAATATAAAGCCAACAAGTCATCATTTTGGAAACCGGCATTATAATCTCCAATAATGGTTTTGAGTGTGCCGGTATCAAATGGTGAAAGTTTGATGATATTGTCGGCACGACCGAAAAGCGGCTCTTCAGAGTTTTGAAAAATTTTGTGCATCAACGAATAAACAGAGCCGCTCAAAATCAAATTTACCTTTGTTCGACGCCTGTACTGATCCCAAATGTTTTGCATATCGCTATACACAGTCTCATTAATATTAAAAAATTCCTGAAATTCGTCAATAACAAGATTGAATGATCTTTGTGTACCAACTTCCATTAAATACCCGAAAAGGCTACGAAAACTTATAATTTCGTTCGGCACAAAAACATTTAATACATTAACAATAATCTGAATATATTCGGCACACAAAGCTGCTTCGGTTTTTCTACCTACAAAAAGATAAACAGTAGGTTCATCTTCAACAGATTTCATGATCAGACTTGTTTTACCAATCCGCCGCCTGCCGGTAACTACAGTCATTCGAGAATATTCGGTAAATGAAAGTTCTTTAATTCGTTGCAATTCAGCAATCTCTGCGGTTCTATTATAAAACTTCATAACTATTATATTTTGTTACCACCGTAACTGTTACAGCGGTTGCAAAAATATATATTTTTTGGATTTAAAAAAAAACCAAAAAATTCCCTCACTACTCACTACTCACTACTCTCATCCTCTCCCTGCTCACCTTAAAAACCAGTTCCTGATCTTTGAAATTTACCGTTACTTCATTAGTTTTCGGATTTATCCTTTTAATAGCATGTCGGTTAACGATACAATCGCGTCTGATATGCAAAAAATGGGAGGGCAAAAACTTCCGCACGTGCATTAACCTTCCTGTAGCGCAAGGGATTATTTCATTGGAGCTATATATTCTAATTTTCCCTTTGGCAACAACTTCAAGGGCAATAATGTGGGCAATCGTTATGTGTTTAATTCCGTCCGGTGCTTTAAATTTCAGCGTATTTGGTTTTAATTTTTGCAAATAGGTTTGGATAGCTTCGGAAATTTTCTCTTTATACAAAGGTTTGGTAATATATTTTACCACGCCCAACTCAATACCTTTCACGGCATAGTCAAACTCGCAGTGGGCGGAGATGATTACCGTATAGGGGTCTTTTCCGGAGCGTTTAATCTGTTCTAACAGTTCTAAGCCGCTCATACCGGGCATACGAATATCGAGAAACAGCATATCATACTCCTCATTTTGCAGATAGGCTAAAGCTTTTTGGGGGTTCCCTGTTTGTGTTACTTTTGCGTTGGGGATATAAGAAACGACTAACTCGGCAATAAAATTTCTGGCGGGTCTTTCGTCGTCAACGATTAGAATTTTGTGCATCGCAGGATGGGTTTGAAATGGGTGGTGCAAAAATAGATTTTTTATAAAAAAACGCTATTTTTCTTCCTTTTTTTTACAAAAGAACATTTTTTTTACCATTCAGTCCAAAAATTCTACCATTCAGTCCAATTTCGATTTTTTGTAAAAAAATTAATTTTACGTTTGCAGCGTAAAATTTATTAGATAAATAAGAAGAATTTATCTGTATTTACCAAGCATCAAAAAAATATTAATATTAAAAAAAAAATGATTATGAGATGTAAAAATTGTGGCTGGGATAACCCGGCAGGAAACGCAAAGTGCGAAAAATGCAATGCTCCATTAATTGGTTCTATGATTGACGAAGAGAACACTCAACTCAATAATGAGCCTGAAGATTTTAATCCAAAGAGTACTACACCAGGATGCCCAAATTGCGGCTATCCCATTAAAATGGGTGACAATAAATGCCCGAATTGCGGTTATATTCCGAGAATGGATACTGATGATATGAGAATGGATACTGATGGTGAGAGTGTGGCAGTCCCGAAAGAAAAGAAACAACCTGTGGTAGGTACCATTATTCAAGGAACAAATTTTGAGAACCGTAGTAACGAAAGTACCAGAAAAAAACTAATCGGTTTTTTGGTAACTTTTAGTCTATCTTCAAACGGAGATTTTTTCCCTCTTTACGAAGGGAAAAACACGGTAGGGAGAGATCCTGCAAACAATATTGTTATTGATGATAATGCCGTATCGGGAGAACATTTAGTAATAGCTTATTATTCTCAAAATAAAAAAATCTATTTTGAAACAGTAGGATTAACACAAAACGGAACTGAGTTGAATGGTAAGTTCTATCCAAAAGGAGGAGATGAACTCACTACCATGGATCTGATCAAAATTGGCTCAACTAGATTAACTTTTATTGCCATACCTGACGTTGCATTTGAAAAATAATATATTATGAATGAGATAGCTGAAAGATGCGAATTTGATATAGGTGATCGCATAACTGAAAACTACTCTATCGAAAAAAAATTAGGCGCAGGTACTTTTGGAATAGTATTTAAGGTAAAGGATAAAAGAAACAATAATATCCGCGCTCTAAAGTTATTTAAATTTTGGGAGTTATCAGCAACCGAACGTTCCTCAATGATTCCACGTTTTCAAATTGAGTATGAAACAGGGCTAATTAAAAGTAATTATCTCGTCCACTCTTTTGAATCGGGTTTTATTAAAGGAAATCCCTATATCGTTATGGAGTATTGCCCCCATGGAGACCTGTCACAATTTGTGGGTATGCCAAAAAGTGTTGATTTAGTTAAAATTGGGAAAGAAGTACTCTATGGATTGAAAGATTTACACAGTTGCGGCAAAGTGCATCGCGATTTAAAACCTGAAAATGTACTGATAAATAGCAATGGAGCAGCTGTTTTAACCGATTTCGGGATATCAGGAGATAGAAGTAAAAGAAACACTGTAACAGATTTTTTGGGAAGACCTACCGAAATTTCCGGAACACCTATTTATATGGCTCCTGAACAGGCAAGACCAAAAAATAAAGAAGTAACGGTGCTGCCAACAATGGATATTTTTGCATTTGGTGTGATGATGTATGTCATTATTACTAATAAAAATCCATTTGGAGAATTAGAGAATGAAAATGATTTGGTGCTATATTTTAAGAATGCCCGAGAAGGAAATTGGGACAAAAAAAATTTGTTGAAATATCCTGAGGGAAAAAATTTTGATAAGGTTGTTTCAGGGTGCTTGATTCCCGATTATAAACAACGGCTTCAAAATGCCGACGCAGTTTTGGATCTCTTACCCCATTGCAATAATATTTCATATAACAATTCTAATAATGATTTTCAACGAAATGCTGTGCATGGCATTTTATTGAGAGTGATGCAAGGTGAAGAATACGGTATGGTTTATAAACTCAGTGATTTTCTTACAGAAAAATGTAAAATCATTACAATGGGCTGCAACGATAAATCGGTTTTTAACACATTGACTATTACTGAAAATTTAAGTCGTTATATTTCTAGAAAACATTGCACATTGGAAAATAACACTATGAATCAATGGTATCTTCGCGATGGACAATGGGACAGAACTATGCCTACTGGCTGGAAACGATCTCTTAATGGCACTTTTGTTAATTCTTCAGAAGTATCTAATAATGGAATGCCAATTTACCCCGGTGATATTATTACAATTGGTGATGTTAAATTGAGAGTAGAAGGCTACTAATTTATTAATAAAAATATTCACTTATGAAACACCTTTATTTGATTTTAATTATTACTATTCCCGTTTTGGTTTTAATTATTTCTATTTTTTCTGTTATTTCTAAAAATAAAACAAAGAAAAAAAAAGAAAAAATTCTAATCGGAAGAGGTGATGATTGCGATATTATCGTACCTGAAGAATTTGATGATGTTAGTAGAAATCATGCTTCAATATATAAAGAAAATGAAAAGCTGGTTTTTGAAGAACATAGTTCAAACGGCTCTTATATTAATGATAAAAAAGTTCATGAAACGAAGCAATTCATTAACAAAAAAGATGTTATAAAATTAGGCGAAAACTATATTATTAACCGAGATGAAATTTTTCGTTATTTTCCTGAACAAGAATTTTCTCCTTCAACAATAGTAAAAAAAAGAAAATAGTATCCCGATTATTATGTCTAAAAAGATTAATAAAATTATTGAATCCATTTTTGAATCATTTCTTTTCAATTCTCGTTTTGTTGTGATTCTTGCGGTTTTAGGTTCCCTCACAGCATCTGTTGTTTTGTTTGTTACTAGCACTATTGAAATAGCTGAAGGAATTAGCGAACGTGTTAGTGAACAAAAAATTGTAATAGTTGAAGGAGTAAGTACCTTTGTAAATGAAACTAAAAGCGATACTAAATTATTGGAGATACTCGTATCTTCTGTTGATGAGTATCTATTTGCTACTGTACTGTTTATTTTTAGTATGGGATTATATGAGTTGTTTATCCGAAAAATTTCTATTGAGAATCAACAAAAGAAAACTCAACGAAACTGGCTTAAAATAAACAGTATTGAAGATTTGAAAAATATGCTCGGAAAAGTAATTATGATGGTATTGGTGGTCTCTTTTTTTCAATATTCTCTTCATCTTAAGTATGATCAACCATTAGACCTGTTGTATTTCGGACTGGGGATACTCTTTGTTTCGTTAGCACTCTATTTGTCTCATTCTTTTCATAAACATAAAGATAATCAAGAAAATAACACATTAAACAATTAATATGAAAAAAATTACAATAGGATTGGATCAATCCTGCACAATTAAAATCATTGATCCCTCACGACGCGTGAGTCGAAATCATGCCACACTGTATATAGACGGAAATCGCATGATCTTAGAAGACCACAGCAGCAATGGCACTACCGTAAATGGCAGAAAGTTATGCAATTCATCAACAGAAATTAATCAAGGTGATGAAATTTTGCTGGGTAATACGGTTCGCCTTTCGTGGAGCGAGATAAATTCGTGTATTACTCAAAAGAAAACAAACCCTGCCTCCTCACGTAATACATCAGGTATTAGAGTCTTCATTATTATTTTGGTAGTAATTCTTGTTATCGGCGGAATTATTTACATGGTTGTAGATAATAATAGAATGTGTGAGGAAACTTACACTGAATATGAAAATATTTCTGTACCAATTACTTGGAAGGAAAAAGGAGCCGGTTATCATAGAGAAGAAGGAAATCCTATTCCCAGTTTAGCGCCATATCCTAAATTAACATTTCATTGCTATGTTACAAATACAAGCGAAAATGGAGCTACATTTACCTTGAATGCTGATGTGGTTTCAAGTGATGAAGAAATTTCTTTCAGCGTTTCAAAATACATTGCACCGGGAATAACAGATCTCTTATCTCAAACAAAAGATATTCGTCATTATACATTTAAAAATAATGTTTCTTGGGATTATGAGATTGAAGTATCTCCAAAAACACAAACAATTTCTTCTCCGGTAACAAAAACACGTATGGTTAAATGTAAAGATTTACGATAAATTTTAAGTATTATGGACGATTTTTTCTTAGTTATTATATCTATTTTAGTTGGTTCAATCTTGATATGGACTATTATTTCAGGTATTTTATCTATTTCTCGTGCATGGAAATTGTGTGTGGCAGAAAGAAGCTCTTCTAAGTTTATTTCACATATTTTTTCTACTATAAGCGGTAGCTGGATGGGTATTTTTGGTATTATCATCCTTTGCATGCCTGTATGGCTCATTTTAAGTATTGCTGTTTCCGGAAAAGGCAAGAAACCTCCTATCTTACAAGAAAGAGATCTTCAGAAACAAAGCATGCAAGGAACAGAACTACAAGACACAAATTTGAGAGAAGAAGTATCTGAAGACAATATTCGTAAAACACAACGCATTAATATGCCCTTAAAAGTTACCATTGGAAGAAACCAAAGTTGTGATATTACTGTTGATGACAAATATGAAGATGTGAGTAGAACCCATGCCGTACTCTCTTATGAAAACTCTTTTTTGATGATAGAAGATAAAAGCACCAACGGATCGTTCATCAATGGGCAAAAATTGCATCAAGCAAAAAGAAGAATTCAACAGGGAGATATAATTACAATAGGTAGGAATTATACGCTTTTATGGCAAGATATTAATAGATTTTTTCCGAATGATTTTGTACCGGAAAGAAAAACGGAAAGGTGGAATAAATAAAAGATCAATATTGTTAATAATTAATGTATCACAATATGCACATACAAGAAAACACCCTTTTTGCTGACCGTTATCGATTGATAAAATTAATTGGAAGTGGCGGATTTTCTGAAGTTTGGATGGCTGAAGACGAAAAAACAGGTATTGCGCTTGCCATTAAAATTTATGCTCCCGGAACCGGATTGGACGACAGTGGCATACGACTTTTCAGCCAAGAGTTCTCATTGGTATTTAACTTTACACACAGCCACTTGTTGCGCCCCACTCACTACGACGTGTACAACAGAATGCCCTATCTAATTATGCCTTTTTGTGAAAAAGGATCAGCAGCAAAGTTAACAGGAAATATTACTGAAAGAGAAGCATGGCAATTGTTGCATGATGTAGCATCAGGATTGTATTACCTACATGAACAAGAACAACCCGTAATTCATCAAGATATAAAACCTGAAAATATTTTAATGGACAAAAGCGGCAAGTTTATGATCACCGATTTTGGAATCAGCACAAAAGCAAGAAGTACATTACGTAAAAGTTCTGAACAATATCAAAAAACTTCAGGTGGTACCCTTGCCTTTATGGCGCCTGAACGCTTCGGAAAAGATAATGTCCCCATTAAAGCAGGGGATATTTGGTCGGTAGGAGCTACTCTGTTTGAATTACTTGAAAGAGATACCCCATTTGGTAAACACGGCGGATTGGTACAAAAAAGCGGAGCCGAAATCCCATTAATTACCGAAAACTATTCTCAAGAATTAAAATCAATCATAGAAAAATGTTTAGATATTGAAACTTGGAACAGACCCACTGCAAAACAATTATTATTTTGGTCGGAACAATATCTGAACGGTGAAAAAGTAAATTTTGGTAATGATAATAAATCTAAACCGAAACCCAAATATCCTGTAAAACAAAACGAGGATATTAACAATACCAATTTGAAGCCAAAACGAAATTGGTTTGTTTCTTTTTGGCTGTGGCTCTTGATTGTGGTAAATGGAATATTAGTACACTGGTTTGCTATTGGAAGCGTTATTGCAGACCTTAGTCTGGAAGTTTTTATTTTTTGTGCATTGGCTTCAAATCTGTTTCTTATAAGTCTCTTCTCAGCTATAGGATTATTAAAAAGAATTAAACTCGGTTTTTGGATCTATTGCTTTTCAACATTTTCACTACTGTTATTAAGCAATTTGCTAGAATTTAATACTTCATTATTTATTATGCTTGGAGCGCTCTTCGCTATAGGAGTACTTTTCGCAATTTTGCAAATCAAAAAAAATGGTATCTCTGCATGGAAAACGCTCGGAAAACCTAACTTTAATAAAAACAAATACTATTATATTGTACTTATTATATTATTGATCACTTCTATTTGTTTTTCTTACTTTTATTACCAAAAACAGTACTCTGAGAAAACTGGATACTTTTATAATGGTTTTGAAACATCTAATAATGATGATGTAGTAGAGAATGATTTTGAAAATTATCATTGGTTTTACTCTGATGATAACTCTTGGAAAATTAAATTGCCCTCATATATAAAATTTGACAATGATGAGGATGAGGATTGGAGATTTTATAACAAAGCCGGAACATTTGGTGCAAGAGTAATAAGAGAAAAAAAAGAAGTGGTTGAAGCCTTATCCATATACACACTCTCTTCTTATGTTACTTTTATTCAAAATTCTATAACTCAAGATAATGACGATCTCTCTTATACCAATAAAAAAAGTGTAACCATCAACGGATTAAACGCATATCAATTTAACTTTTCTATTTTTGAAGATGGATCTCAAGGATATGGATATGTAGCATATATTGATGGCGACAATTATTACTACCAAATAATTGTTGTCAATGCTTACGAACCTCAAAAAGAGGAGGCAATCAAGATTATTAATTCTTTCTCAATTATAGAGTAATCCTTATGAAACGAAAAGAAATAAACATATTCAGCACCTCCTTTTTAGACCTTCTTTCCGGAGCTTTGGGAGCGGTATTGATTTTGTTTATTATTATTCCTAAAATAACAGCAGAACAACGAGATACACTTGAGGAGATTGAAAGATTAAATGTGCAAACCGAGCAATTGGTGGAATTGTTGGAACAAGCACGTAATTCTATCCCAACAGAATTGTTCGAACAAATTCAGGAGCAATTACATGAATTGCAAAATACCATTGATGAGTTGACACAAACCACGCAAAACCTGCAACAACGACTGCAAAATACCGAAGCAGAAAATGAACGCCTGAGAGAACAGTTAGCGCAAACCCAACAACAATTAGAACGTGAACGGGCGCAAAATAGAGATGCTGCCGGTGAAAGAATGTTTGGAATAAATGCAAAATTGGGTGTCGTTTGTTTCTGGCAAGAAAATATTGACGTGGACTTGTATGTGAAAAATATAACCACAGGCGAGATTTGTTTTTGGAATAATAAAACTACAGATTTTGGCATTTTAATGGAAGATATTACTTCTCGGGGACAAAATGATGATAGATATGAGTTGTTTTATCAATCAGAAATTATTCCCGGTCGATATTTGATTTATGTTAACATTTATCATCAAGCATCGTTTGATTATGCCAATAGCGCTACTGTTACAGGATATGTAACTATGTTTCCCGGAACACGAAATGAACAAAAAATTAACTACCGCCAAATCAAATTAACAAGACCCGGAGTAGATGTAAATGTAGGATATTTAACAGTAACCAATAATAATATAACTTTACAACAATGAATATTTTAAAAAAAAGAGCAGTACGCTTACTATTCAGCATAATTATTTCGGCAATCATATATACCGCAGTGTGGCTTATTACACCTCAAGGAGAAAATGAGGAAGCAAACAGAATGTTGGTCATGATAGGTGGAAAATTGTATGATGGAATTATTCAAGCGGTTACCTTCCTACTGTTTGTTTATGGTATGCTGGAAATGTTTTGGATAAACTATCGGCTAAATTGTGAAAAAGACGCCTATCTGCTTCGTCTATTACCCGAAAAAGAGAATTGGGTACTCTCCACAGACGATATTAACCAACTGAAACTAAATGTTCAAAATATTGAAAAAACAAGAAAATATTATTTGACTGATTTAGTAAAAAAATGTTGTACTAAATACCGTTTAAGCAAAGAAGCATCGGAAGTAATTGCTTTAAACGACTCGCAGATAGATATTTATCAGTCTGAAATGGAGAGCGAGCAATCTTTCATTCGCTATGCTGCATGGGCAATCCCTTCGGTAGGATTTATCGGAACGGTATATGGAATAGGAAAATCGTTAGATTTAGCTAAAGAAGCCGCCACACAAGAGGGTATAAAAAAAATAACCGATGCACTGGGAGTAGCTTTCGACACTACTCTATGGGCGCTAATTCTCATTATTATACTGATGTATACAATTCATAGCTTTCAAAAAAAACAAGATACCTTCTTTGCCAATATGAAAGATTATATTATTGAAAACTTAATAAATAGATTTTATAAATAATTAAAAAAAACATTATGTCAAGAGAAACTCAACCTTACAAAAAATCATTTTCTACTTCAATTGGATCCGGTTTGGGATCTGTTTTTAGTGCTTCCGGGAAACAGTATTATATTCTCGAACACAAAATTAGTTCCAGATTCCATAAAGTAGGAGAATCACAGGAAATTATTATTGACAATATTGAACTGGGGCGCAGCCCAAAATGCCAAGTGCGCTTTGACGAGTCGTTTGCTACGGTGAGCCGGCGCCACGCTGCCATTGTTAAAGATGGAGACAAATGGAAGTTGGTTCAATTATCATCCACAAACCCTACCCTCCTCAATGGAAAGCAAGTGGCTAAAGAGTGGTATTTACAAAACGGCGACGAAATTCAACTCTCCGTAGGAGGTCCAAAACTCGGATTCCTTGTTCCTACAGGCAAAAACTCAACCGTGGGAAGTATAGGTTTTACCCGACGTTTAAGCCTCTTCCGACAACAAGCCCTAAGACCTTACAAAACAGCTATTACTCTGCTATGTATTTTTCTTGTACTCGCTATTGGGGGATTATCTACTTGGATGGTATTGAAAGATAAGGAATACATGAAATTATTAAACAAACAAATTTCTATTAGTGCAGAACAAAAAAGAATAATAGATTCTTTAAAAAACAATCCTCCATTTGAACCATTACCACGCTCTTCATCACCTTCTCCCGGGGTTGTACAAACCCCTGCTGTAGAGATTGAAGATTTAATTGATAATTGCAAAGACGATGTATTTTTCTTGTATGTATCAAGAGTATATTTGACAGATGGGGTCATAGAACGAGAAGTAACAGACGAGTGGGGAGATACTTACGGTTGGAGTGGATCAGGTTTCTTGTTAGACGATGGACGATTCGTAACAGCAAGACATTGTGTTCAAGGCTGGCGTTTTGAAATGGATGAAAATGTTATGTTTCTTGCTGCTTTGGCAAATACTTATGAAGAGGTAGAGATTGTTGCCGAAATAACAGCAATATCTCGTTCCGGTAAACAATTTAAGTTTAAAAGTACTGATTTTGTTTTTAATGATGAGTACGATGGCACATCGTACGATATTGATGAAGATGGAGAGATTTTTATTTATAAGTCTGCAATTTATGCTACCGATGAACGTTTGTGGTCAACAGATTGGAGTTATGTACCTGCTACGAAAACTAAAAGTAAAGGATCTATCTCTTTCGATGCGCAACTATCCAAAAACTTAAGAGCGGGAACAGTACTTCACGTACTTGGTTTTCCCTGCTATATAGGAGTACTGGATACTCCTCATGGGATTAATCCTCCTTACAATACTTTTAATGTTGCTATGGATGGACTGGATAACAGTGGCTGCATATTACATACACGAGGTGTTGACCACGGTAATTCCGGCGGACCAATCTTTGCAAAAAAAGATAATAAATTAGTGGTTGTAGGTATTGCATCTCATTTATCCAACAAAAGTAGTGAATATAGTTATAGTGTACCCGTTTCTGCAATCCGATAAAATATGAAAAAGATATTAATAACCTTATTTTGTGTCTTTTGGGCATTGTTTTCTTACGGGCAATTAGCACTTAGTCAAAATCAACAACTCATTGAAGATGCCGTAAAAGAGGGCGTCTTCATCATTCAGCGATGCTACCAACTTCAAGACACAACGGCAGAAACGCCCGTTTACTATGGTTGGAACAACCTCCCCTACTTCGGCGAAACCTTTTCATTAGGAATTAGAACAACCGATGGATACTACTTTAACAACAAAGCCTATCATCCTTGGAATTACGACGCCAAATTTGAAGAATATGAACAAAGTAATCAATTTGCGCCCATAATTTCGGCAAGTCGCTACAAAATGGCAGACGATTCTATCTATAAAACTCTGCCGTTTAAAGATATTCCAATAACAGAGATATCAACGCATCGTTTCTACTTAGCGCAAGACAGCGTAACTTTTAACAAAAAAGGGTTTTCTGTTGATTTCAGTAATGGAGTTAAAAAAGGATGGTTAGTGTGGTTGGTTACCGATAAACCATTGGAAGAAAAAAACGACCAAACCCCTACTTTTATCATTTACCGCTCAGAATTAAACTTTGAACAAGGAAAAGAGACGTATGAAATAAAAGATCCTGCAACACAAAAAGCAATTGTGGGCGGGTTCTATATTGTGCCGGAAGTTAACGAAATTGGCAAAATAACGTTTCACCTCTCCGGATTGATGAATAATGAAAACGATAAATGGCAGGTAGTGCGAATAAATAGCTATGCAAATACTAATGTTATCCGTACGCAATCTCAGGATTCAAATCTTACACCCATTGACATTAACAGCAATAATTCAAATAAAAATAATAATAACAAAAAAAATAGATAAGCTATGAAATTAAAATTCAGAATGGCAGCAAGGTGCGAAAAAGCCGGCAGAAATCATAATGAAGATAATTTTCTTATGAATAACAATTTATCTGACCCTAACTGGGAATTTAAAACTGACGAAATTATCTCCCTAAGTGAAAAGGGCGCCCTTTTGGTGGTTTGCGATGGAATGGGAGGGATGAACGCCGGCGATGAAGCATCTAAATTAGCTGTAGAGTCAATTAAAGAGAGCTTTACTCCACAACGTATTACCCCTCAAGTATTAGCTACTCCTGATACCGTAATGAAGTATGTAGCAGATGCGATTATTGCTGCCGACAATAAAATTAAAGAGGATGGAATGCAAAACAAAGAGCACGCCGGCATGGGGAGTACCATTGTAATGGCATGGATTCTTGACAAAAACGTATATATAGGATGGTGCGGAGACAGTAGAGCATATCGTTTTAACCCCGCTTTCGGATTGAAACAACTGTCGCACGACCACTCCTACGTGCAAGAGTTAGTGGACAGCGGAAGATTATCGCCCGAATTTGCTTTCGACCACCCCGAAAGCAACATCATTACACGAAGCCTCGGAGATACACGACAAAAAGCACGCCCCGACGTGAAATGTTTTCCTCTTTACAATAAAGATATTATTTTGCTATGTAGCGACGGATTGAGTGGAGTACTGAGAGACAACGAAATGGAGACTATTATGAGTAAAAATACAGACTCTATGGAAAAATGCCGAGAAGCCTTATGGAGAGAATCGGAACAGGCAGGATGGACCGACAATGTTACCGTTGCACTCTGCCAAATAATTTCCGGTGCGGAAATGACTCCCGAAAAAGAAAACACTTCAAATAAAACTAAACCTAAGTGTAAAGGAAAAACGATAAAAGCGCTGTTTATTGTATTGATCGCATTACTGGCTCTTTTCGCAATGTTTGAATATGGATATTACAAAGGAAGCGGAGGAAAACATTGTTGGCCCGAATTAAAACCAAACTGCCAAAGAGATTTCGAAAAAATAAAAAAAGAATTCGAAGATACTACTAAGTATAGAAGAGTTACTCTTGATAATCACAATATTAATTCAACGTATGATAATATTAAAAATTTATATACAAAGATGTCACCAGACACTGCTTCTTGGTGTGATAGCGCTAAAATTACGTTATTAAAATCATTAAAAATAGAGCTAGATGGTCTTTATAATCTGTGGAGAAAAGATTTGCTGCTTATAATAGGGGAAGATTCTACTAAAACTAAAAACATTTCAACAATTGAAAAAGATTTAATAAACGGTAAAATGATTACCCTTGGTGAAGAAAATATGATTATTAATTTAGTTGTAAAAGAAGTAGTAGAAGATCCTACGCCCCTTTCTATTGGATCTACTACTAATCCGCAACAGGCTGATACTGGTACTGGTACTGGTACTGGTACTGGTACTGGTACTGGTACTGGTACTGGTACTAAACTTACTCCTATTTCCAAAAAGGATTCGCTTATGAAGGAAATAGATAAATGTCTTATAAAAGATAGTTCAAATCTTAAGCTAACAAAATTAAAGGAAACCTTAACTGATTTTGATGAAAATGATCAGGAATTTACTAAAAAACTTAAAGAAATAGAAGAGGAGTTAAAGAAAATATGTAATTAAATCATTAACCATTAATCATTAACCATTAACCATTAATCATTAACCATTAACTCATGCCCCTCCAAGAAAACACCTTTTTTCATGACAATCGTTACCGCCTGATAAAGCTTCTCGGGAGCGGCGGTTTTTCAGAAGTTTGGTTGGTAGAAGACACCAAAGTGGGCAACCAGAAAAGAGCGCTGAAAGTATATGCACCCGGCAAAGGATTAGATGATGATGGCGTAAAACTTTTCAGTGATGAATTTCAATTGGTTTATGACTTAAACAACAGCCATCTTTTACGCCCCTCGCACTTTGATGTTTGCGACCGCTCTCCCTACTTGGTGATGCCTTTCTGCGAGCGCGGCTCTGCAAGTAAACTCATTGGCAAGATCTCCGAAGAGCAGGCTTGGCATTTTCTGCATGATGTGGCGGCAGGCTTGGCATATCTGCACGAACAGGAACCTCCTATTATTCACCAGGATATTAAACCCGATAATGTGCTGATAGACAAAAACGGCAAGTTTTTAATTACAGACTTTGGCATCAGCACAAAGGCGCGCAGTACTTTGCGCAAAAGCATGGGCGATGTAAAAAAGGGCGGCACCATTGCCTATATGGCGCCGGAACGCTTTGGAAAAGACAAAACGCCCATCAAAGCAAGCGATATTTGGTCGTTGGGAGCTACCATGTTTGAATTGCTAACCGACGATGCTCCATTTGGCGACCATGGCGGATTAATTCAAAAAAGCGGCGCTGAAATATCCGATATTAGCGATATCTATTCTCAAGATTTAAGAGAGATTGTTTATAAAATGATTGCCTGCGAACCATGGGAAAGACCCACCGCCGCACAATTAGAGGAGTGGACTACCGCCCATTTTAAAGGAGAGAAGATTAAGTTTGAAAATAGCGACAAAGCACAAACCCCTCCCGAACCCGCTAAGCAACAGCGCACTACCCAACCCTACACCGGCGCCAAAAAGGATGC
>JAITUN010000206.1 GCA_031286285.1 Bacteroidales bacterium
ACTGGGGTCGAAGAACCATTGTCTATCCAGTAACTGTAATTGAATGAACCGCTGACTGTAAACGTGATTGAACCAGTGCTTGAACAGGTCGCCGCATCGGTAACGTCTAACGTAGAAACTATAGTTGCCGCGTCACTGTTTATCAACGACAAGGTCTGGCTGATGTCGTTACAACTGCTGCCGGCGCGTACTGTAACAGTATAATGTCCAGCCTTCAAATTGCCGATGGTGCCGTCTACTAAAGGCGCGTAGGGAAGTTCACCGTTTAATATATATTCATAATCGTCCGCTCCCGTAACCGCTACTTTGATGCTGCCGTTGGACTCGCCACAAGTAGGCTGAATTAACGCGTATATCGTACCGACTATGACATCACACTCTTCTTCTTCTTCTGTACAAAACCGTTTTCTTTCTCCTATCAAAGGATATTCTATTGAGGTTTCAAAAGTATATGTTGCAAAAGCCCAGTAATAATAACATTCATCAGGTTCTAGTCCGGTTACATTGATAGAAAAATTTTCGGGGTCGTCCGATGCAAAAACGACATAAAAGTTTCCTCCATCACATGTCGTGAGCGTCATTTTTCCACCGGAGGCGCCATTCAAATCCGCTATAAAATCAGTAACCGAACAAGCGCCCTCCAATTTTTTGGAAAACAAATATTCTTCAATTGATAAATCAGGCGCCGTTCCTCCTTCGTCTTTTGTATAAATAAATCCGTATTTGATAATTTTATCATGTTCCAGCCTGCCGCCATAGAATGGAGTAACGTCGTCTAAGCCAAATACCTTAATCTCATCCAAAATACCATCAGGATTAGGACAAATAGGTCCAAATGGACGATCAACCGTTCCTTTCAAGGTTGCCGATGCTGATCCTCCTGTTACTTTTACATTTCCATATCCTCCTGTCTCTACGGAAGCATCCGAACGAAACAAAAAAAGATTTTTATCATTAAAAACCGTCGGCTGATTATCCGGTCTATCCACGGTGATATAATCAATTTCTATTCCAAATCCCCATGATAGCGTATAAGAATACGTTTGTGTATTCAAAACTGCCAAACCTATATCGTTTTTAGGGTTAAATGCACCACTGCCGGTTTTTTTAAGATAAAAAGAAAACAAACGAACTATTCTACCTGGGTCTGAATTTACATAGGTGCCTCCCGTTACCATATCCTCAAATGAAACCATAACCGTAAACTCTGCCATATCGGCTAAAAAGGATGCCTGATACGGTATACTGCTTGTTCCGGGTTGTCTATGATAAGTAGCGCCTGACAGTGCAAATTGGGCGGCGATCAACGTATCCGACAGTGTTACTGCATTGAACAAACCAGGATTCCATATATACGGATCTCCACCATAATTTATCTCATTAGTAAACGTCTTATCGCTTAACTTATATTTATTCCTATTGTAAAAAATGCCAAATTCCGCATACTCCATTTCAAATGGACCTACTCCAATGACATCAAATCTTATGTTGCCATCCCCATCTTCCACTATAGTTGCTGCTATACGAGAACATGCCGCTCCGACAAGTGCATCTCTGTCCGGAATAGGTTCGAAATTAATATCATACCCTCCCTCTACGAATACTGTATAGCAATTTGGGGGAAAGCAAACAGATGGATCCGGGTCAATAAAATCCGGACAAGTCGCTGGTTGATTACAATACTGAACCTGCGCCTTCAAAGCAGGCGAGTAGGCAATAAAAAAAACTGTCATCATTAGCAATGCGAACATCTTGTTCAGGTTGCTAAAATTCATTCTGTGTAAAAATTTTCCGTTCATCTTTTTTCTTTTTAAATTATACTATTTTATTGATTATTAATTATTTCCTATAAAACAAAACACCTTTTATCATGACATAAAACATCATAATAAAAATCGGGGGCAAATGTAACACTTATTTTCATTGAAATAACATTTTTCCGAAAAAAGTGTTAAAAAACATCATTTTTTCTTTTTACTCAATAAAATTGTAATTTTGCCGTAATATAAAAAATATAAATAATTATGGTATCATTACGACATTTTTTGTTTCTTGCGGCTATCGTAACTGCGTCATTAACAGCATGTAACAACTCGAAAGAATCTGTTACGAAAGGAAGTAGTCCGCTCATTGGAAAACATGATTTAACATTAGAATCTCCCATTATGACTCCCGAAGTGCTTTGGTCGTTTGGGCGAATCAGTGAAATTTCGGTTTCACCCGATAACAAAAAAGTACTTTACGGTGTAACATATTACAGCGTTGCGGAAGATAAAGGCAATCGGGAACTTTTTGTGATGGATGTTGACGGCAGCAATAAACAACAGTTAACCCATACTCCATTCAGCGAATACAATGCTGTTTGGAATCCAAACGGAAGCAAAATCGGTTTCCTCTCTGCCGAAAACGGAACCATGCAATTGTGGGAAATGAATGCGGACGGAACAGGAAAACAGCAAATTTCGAGCGTTGAAAGCGGCATCAATGCTTTCAAATATGCTCCCGATGGGAAAAAAATCGTCTTTAGCGCCGACGTTCCTAAAGAAAAACCGGCTGAAAAACTCTTCGAAGGATTGGATAAAACCACCGGACGCCTGATGAACGACCTGATGTACCGCCATTGGGATCATTGGGTGGATACTTACAGTCATCTTTTTATTGCCGACTTAGATGGAAAAC
>JAITUN010000257.1 GCA_031286285.1 Bacteroidales bacterium
TCTAAAGCTACATTGTTGATAGGGAAGACTGTTTCAAAATTAAAACGGCGCTTTAGAGCGCTGGACATTTCATTTACACCTCTGTCCCTGGTATTGGCTGTAGCAATAATGTTAAAACCAGGTTTGGCAAAGAGGAATCCTTCTTCGCCCATTTCAGGAATAGAAAGAACCTTATCACTCATAACGCTGATAAGTGTATCTTGAATCTCACTGGGACAACGGCTTATTTCTTCGAAGCGGGTGATTATTCCTTTTTCCATTCCAACATAGAGAGGAGCTGGGACAAGAGATTCTTTTGTTGCGCCCTTTACCAAAAGCAGAGCATAATTCCAGGAATATTTTATATTATCATCTGTAGTGCCGGCCGTACCCTGCACAGTATTGACACTGCTGCCCGAAATAGCCGCTGATAATAATTCTGAAAGCATGGTTTTTGCAGTCCCCGGCTCTCCTACCAGCATAAGCCCACGGTTGCCTGCCAGTGTGATGATACAACGTTCAACGAGCGCGTCATCACCAAAATATTTCTGAGAGATGCCAAGTTTATCTTTTTCGTTACTGCCTAAAATAAAGATACGGACAGCTTTTGGACTTAAAAGCCAATTTTCCGGCTTAGGATTGTCTTTGTCGCTTTTTATAAGGGCTTCAAGTTCTGCTTTGTATAACTGTTCTACCGGCGCCTTAATGATAGCTTGTTTTTCTTTTTTCATTTTTTATACTCCTTTAATTTTTGGGCGTGGTTTATGATACAGCATTCCAGCCTTTTTTAATGTTTTCTTCTATGCTTTGATTATATATCTCCATGATTTGGGCTTCATCGTCAGAGATAGCGATTTCGCGCAATAAAGGATCCTTGCGTTCTGAAGAAAAGTCTGTATAGTTAAAAACATAACCAGGATAATCCGGAGATTGCTTGTTTGTTTTCCACACAACAAATTTTCTTACCATCAATTTGCTTCCGCTCTCTTTTTTATATACTTCCCGCTTTATCTGGTGTGATGGCATAAGTCCGCTTTGCGCTGTTTTATCCTGAACAGCAAGGTAAGAAAACTCGTTGATTTGTTCAAGCCTGATATCTTCATACACTGCTTTTTTATCATCTCGATAACGAGAAAAAATAGGGTAGACTACACTGATACCGGGGATATTACCTTTGTTAAAATAACTTTCGTTTTCAATTATAAGTACAGGGTTTTCAATAAAGCCGGATGTTGATTCAAAAAGCACATCATTGATTAACAGTTCTATGACTATTTCTGGTTTTATCATATGAAATGCTACATGGTTTGAATCAGTTTCTATATACTTTGAATCCATAACAAGTGGTTCAAGCCGTCCTAAAAGTTCTGCTTTAGCTTCGGCAGAAAAGCCGTTGCCGGTTTTACCAATAATCTGATACTCGCCTTCGCCGCTCATCATGGCGAGTAACAAAGATCGTACCTGCCCTTTGGCTTCACCCGTTCCTTCGGAATAACCTACAATAACTGTATCTATGGTAAAACGTGGTTTGATCTTATATACCAAAGGGAGTTCTGTACGCACTACAAGGCCTTCTGCATTTTCTCCTTCAACCCACTTAGAATAAACATCTTTTACCTCGGCCTTAGATTTACATTGTTTGCACTCCACTGCTTTACACAGCTTTGCGCTACCAAACAACTCGTGAATTTTTTCATGGGTTTCACTATATGAGTTCGCTTTAAATTGCGCGCCATTCAACTCCAGAATATCAAAAAATGCCAAGCGCAGCGAATCAGTCCTGGTTTGATCGGCAAGAGCGGCTAACACATCAAATACCCGGGTACGTCCTTCCGTCTGGTCTACATACAACTCCCCCGGAATAATTGCTTGAGTGATCCCTGCTGCCTTGAGAGCTTTTTTTGCATCCTCTGTGCATTGGAGACCCGTCCGTATTTTTCCAGAACGGTTGATGATAGCCGCTTCGTCCCCTTCAAAAAAAAGCACGTTCATTTCACCATCGTATTTACGAGTTACATAGAATTCGCTGCCGTTAAGGCGCGAATCTATCTGTTCGCTGTTTAAATTGATGTAATTTTTTGTGATTTCTTTTTTGTAAAGAATAGCTTTTTTTGCGCTTGTTTCATCTACCGCGCCGGCTGTTCCTTCAAGGTATCCGTGAGTATTTTCCATTTTAGTTTTATCGATTTTCATTGTGTAGCCACCTTTAATTCCATATTTGTCAGATGCAGAATAAGACAATATTTGTCGCCTTCAATTCTGCCTTCCAGAAACCCCCGGTAAGGATCGCCGCCCTGAGTAAGGATGAGCGGTTCGTTACCCTTTGGGCCTCCGCCTATAAACATAAGAGTTTTCGTTTCATGTAAGCTTTTTGCGATTTCATACAAAAAGTCGAATGTAAGTCCACTGATATGCTTTAGTTGCATTTTTCGTACAAACACAAACTTACGAAGAGCTTCGCTTTTAGGAAATCTTCTGCCGGTCCATTGCACGATGGATTCGCCTGTTACATTTGACATAACCTTGGTAAGATCCCTACGTTCTTTTTCATTACCTTGAGGATCTTTTATTATTTGAGTCATGTTTACCCGATACGCAATTTTACCGTTTTGATTTAGATATAGCTTTTGTGTGCCTGTAATCTTTTTTCCAACTATTTCCATATCAATTTCCGGATCGCCGTTTATTATGGCTTCTCCCATTTCGGTTAGATTTTTGTAATTTTTGCTTAGAGTTTCAAAAGCAAGAGATATATTATTTTTTAGAAGTTTAACATTGAAATAATCCTCGCCGCTTTCCAATATTCGTTTAATGCCGGAAGTTTTTTTGACAGCTTCCATACATACTTGAGCATCACGTTTTTTTTCATTGGTAATATTGATAGTTCTCATCTGCACTCTCCTTTAAAGCATGCCAAAGTCAATTTCATCGCTATCTTCTTCGTCTTCTATTTCGCTGTCTTCAGCTATAGAGACTTCGTTAAGCCCGATAAAATCAAAAATATTTTGCGTACCAATCATTAAAAACAATTCCTTTTTTTCTTCTATTTCTGCAGTCAATAAAAAAGCAGGCGAAGTTTCAAAACTGTCTCTGTAACAATATTCGAATTTGTAGATATTATTGCCAACTGCAGCGATGAGATCATCGCTTGTCTTCATGTGGTAGCATGCCGTTATAGAACAGTCGAGAAGATCTTCGTCGGTAGCTTTATTGTCTAACACATTTACCGCATTGTAGGATGATGTGGTCAAAACAGCATCGCTGCCGTCTAACTTTACCGTTTTTAAATTACTTCGTTGTACCCATTTTCCATTACTTGAAACTAAGCCCAATGCTATGCCGCCTTTTGGGATAATGAATGTTCCTGAAGTGTCTGTGGATACCATTAAACAATCGTTACCATCATCATCGAAAGCATGTATCTCGCTCCATCCATAAAGTTTTTTACGGTCGATTTTAACCGGTTGAGCGCTGTATTCTTTTTCACCGATTGTAAAAGCCATTTCTTTTGCCATAATTACTCCTTAATTCTACAGGCCGTTAGGCGAAGAGGTGATAAAATCTTAGTCATAAAAACCTGTTGGCAATTTTTCTTTAACAAATTTTTCTAGAAATTCGTCAAAGGAATCGGTAACTTTTTTAAGTTTTGACATTATTTCATCATTCGTGTAGTCTTCATCTGGCTCAATAACATCAAGCGCGGCATAAATAATTGATTGCTCATTATTAACATTTATAAGAAAGTGCTCGCCGCAGTATGTTTCGGCAATACCTCTATAACCTAAACCTAGTTCATAAAATTCACAGCATGGTACCGCATTTTCATTTAGATCTTTTAATCCCATTATTGTCGGCAAACGAACGCCGTCAATTTCAATTTCTTCTTGCGGTTCATATTGACTGTAAAATTCAATAATGCAGTCGGGATATTTACTTGATTTTAAATAATCTATATCCTTTTGATCAGCTTTACGAAAAAGCTCGTCCTCACTTTCATTTAATTTCTTTGCGACTTGAGAGCAGAAAGTTGAGTAATCCATTTTAAATCTCCTTTAATTTTTATGGGTTTTTTATTTATTTGGTTTCAAAATACTCTTTCCATTGTTTTGCCGTTCAATTTCGGTCAAACACATATTCAAAATCATTAAAGTCGTCAATTATTTTCTCCGATACAAGTAGTAAGCCTCTGCCTATCTCAAAGAAATCACTGCCGTCCCATGAATTTTCTGCAATTTTTTATCCCTACATCGTCATTATAAACAAGGCTCAATGCATAATTGCAATGCTCGCATTGGTAATACTTCTTTCTCGCCCAAGAGAGACGATAATAGCTTAAAATAATATTATGGGTTGATGGGTGTCAATAGTTTTTTATTTTTTCAACTTTTTTCCAGCCGATTATTGATTTTCAGACAAAAGTGCGCTATATTTTGCGTAAATACCCCCAAAAAGACACATCGTGCCTAATGAAGAGATGGGGGAAGGCGGTACGGCGGGCGACAAGTGGCCCGATTGCGGTTTTTCGTAGCCCAAAATGCTCGGGCAGGGCATTTTGCAGTTACCGTTTGTTAGGCGACGTAAAATTATTTATTCAATATTTTGCTGATTATTCATACGTGTCTTGCCTATTGTAATTCTAAATAACTAATTAAAAGGTACAATATTTATCTACTTCTATAAAACATCAATGGATGCTCCAATAGCAATAAATCTTTCCTTGATTTCTTCCGCTTTTTCTTTAGATTGAACAGTTGCTAACGTTACAGGCATTTTTCCCTCAACTAAATCTTTCGCTTCCTTAAGTCCTACACCAGTAATGTAACGAACTTCCTTGATAGTTTCTATTTTTTTTTCACCATCATAACTATTCATTATAACATCAAATTCTATTTTTCTAACACCTGCTACTTCCGACAAATAAATATATGCTGATATATCTATTTCTCTACTGAAGTCAGCATTTTTAATAACTTGCATTAGGGAAGGATCTCTTTTTAGGCTTTCAGAATAATCTCCTTCTTTCCCAGAAGAAATATCAACTAAAATGCTTGGTCGTTGGATAACAGATTTATATAGCTCGGGCTGCCTATATTGAATAAGCAGAACGGATGAGCATATACCATTTGTTATGTGCCGTATTTTTTGCTTTTAATCCAACTTGTTATTTACTTCATTTTTTTTAATTTTATCTTCTGTCCAATCCAAACAATCTTTTGCTATTTTTATGCTCTCCTCATATTCTTCTTTAGTGATTTCCTCATATTCTCCGGGATATCTTGTTTGGACGGCATAAACCGTTATTTTAGATGCTTTCTTTATTTTATCTGGGATGTCTGTAAATTTTTCTAGATTATTCAATAAAATTTCTATATTGTGAGTAAATTCTGGTTCAAATTTATAATAAATCAAGAGACCTTTTAATGACTTTTCAATAGCTTGCTGTATTTGGTAACATAAGTCTTCATAATAAACAAATTCATTCCCTGTCATTTTTGCCAGTTCATAACTACTTCTTGCTCTATCAAGCCATGATTCATAACGTTCCATATATTACTTCACCCTGCTCTTTTATTGTTTTATAAATATATCCAATTTCATTATTTAATTCAAAATAGCGATTATAATCGATTGCAAGCAAATCAACAGGTA
>JAITUN010000260.1 GCA_031286285.1 Bacteroidales bacterium
TTCTTCATTTTGTACATGGGAAACGGACAAAAAATGTACCCTGCGGGACAATGTTTGAGACCCAAAACCGGACAGTAGTGCAAAATCATCCATTATCACAGATTTTCATATAGTATTAACACCTCTAATTTACGTTGAAGCAGATGCGTTGAAGCAGATTTTTTTGTTTTCCAGCCACGCAAATTTTGCAGATTTTATTTTTTTTGTGAATTCCAACAATTGCGGCAGGTCTCTTTTCTTTTTCAAGTCAACACGTATTTGTTCCATTTCTATCTCAATTTCACCGCTATTGATGATAAATTTGTGATAAATTTTCTCGTTGGACATTTTTTTATACCTGTCCCCCAATTCCCTTGCCAACAGGCGATACAGGTTATGTGCCAAAATTGTCATCACCATGTCGAAATCTACCTTGACAACCATAGAGGAGGATAATCTGTTCAGATGAAAAAAATCTATTTGTTCGGCAATTCCTTTTTCTACTAACCATCTTCGGCTGTATTTTCTGACTAATTCCTCAGCCGACAAATCAAACTCGTTGGTTATCAAGATTGCCGGTTTAATTTTACCATGACCGGTAATGACTATCTGACGGATTTTCTTGGCTTTACCTGTTTTTTCATCCTTATATCCGGGTAAGGTAATATTTTCATCAAATATTTTTAACGTTCTCTTTTTCAATCCGCTTGTTTCAACTCGTATGGTTTTCCAATTCTTGTTTTTGGCAATTTCATCTAACATTTTTCCACCTCTGCGACGGATAGTGACAAACTTGATTTGTTGGTCGTCTAACTTGGAAAGATTCTCATAATTAGTGAATTTACTGTCGAATACCAAATATTTCAAAGGTTCATTTTCTTGTGCTGCAGAACGATAAAAATCAAGATATTCCAACACAACGGCGGATTCGTTTTTATGTGTCACATCGCAATTTCCATAATCAATTATTCCGGTTTCAGGATCCTGTGCCAAAACAGCCGATATGCTTGAAAGGGCTTTCCCCCGCTTGCCGCTCCAATTGTTTTCCAAATGTTCTGAATCGCCCCAATGTGGAATGGTTGTAAAGTCGAGATTTACAGTGTCTGATAGAAGTCCGTGCTCAACCCATATGCCATGCAATTCTTTTAGAAACGACAGGTTCATGCTCGAATCTACGCGACTTGAATATGAACTGTACCAAGCGGTCTTTGGCAAAACGTTCAGCCCCGCGAACAATCCCATACCGCGGTCATTGCACCAAATATCATCGTGACTGTAACGTTTTATATTTGATAGTTTTAGCGCAAGAAAGCAAAGAATTGACGACATTTTGTTAATCGGCGCTGTAGATGGAAAATAAGAACGTTCAATCACTTTGTCTATACCATATTTGACAATAATCGGCAGAAAGACCAAAAGACCGGTATTGGAAGATGTAAATATTTCCGGCTCAAGTTCTAATTTTGCTGCCACAGACGCTTTTATCTTATCAATCTTTGTGAAAAGTTTGTTTTTTTCTTTAATCGTGCGTCTGCCTAAACGGGTAAATCCTTCTTTCATAAGTATGTGATATACCGTCCAATATGATGTTTTGTGTGAATGAGAATTGGCAATGCTTACAATCTCTTCCGCCGAATGATTTTGTTTTCGCAGATCGATGACCAACTTCTTCAATTCATCATTATTTACGGGCTTTCTGCCCAAAGCCGGTTCTTTGAAGAAAAAATCGGGACTGTTCTTGTCTTTAGTTTTCAAGTGATTTTGAAACTTCTTTGATAATGCGTAAAATGAGTGTTTTGTGTATCCGTACTTTTTTGCTGTTTCGTCTGCTGAACGCTTATCGACGAAAAATTCACGCAAAGCGTCATATTGTTTTTTGGGAACCGATTCGATTGAATCAAAATACTCTTTTGTTGTCATGAAAATAGACTGTATTAAATATGTCATAAAAATTATGCAAAGATATAAAAAATTTCATTACAAACGTAAAAAAAACGAAAAAATCAACGTTTGCGCGGTTTTTTGAAATTTTGCATGAATTTGCATTATTGAAAAAATGACCTCAGAGTACTACAAATGCACTTTCACAAGCGCTGAAAATACGAATTAGAGTACTATTTTTAGACAACGAAAATGAAACCATTATGCTGTACAACAAAGCTATAACTGATTTTTTGAAAAAATAAATTAGGGTTTAATGTTCGCATGAAAATCAATGTTTTTACAAAACGCCGCAAAGTTACGACTTTCTCCCGGTTTTCCCGGTTTTTTTATTGCGTTTTATCAACATTAACATCTTGGTAATCTGTATAAGTAAACCCTATTGCTTGACGCTCGTCTTGAAGTTTTGACCAAGCAATCATGCCTTTTTCCCGAAGAACGGAATTGTCGTCTTTGAGAATGGGACATGCTTCAAGAAGTTCGGCGAAATACTTGCAGGGATAACTCTCGCACAATGCGCACATTTCGATATTTTTTTCTTTTGCGCACTTTCTAATTTCACATCCGGGGTTTCCGCTTCCCTGTTTGCAGGAAATACATACGCCGTTTTCAGCCATATCTTTAAGAAACGACCAAAATTTGTCGCCGTCCGGCAACATCGGCGTCAACACTTCAAAGCCCGCTTT
>JAITUN010000278.1 GCA_031286285.1 Bacteroidales bacterium
GCTTCGTATTCTTCTATGGATTCCGGGTTGATGATGCCGCAATTTCGCAACGCCCATTTGGTCTGATTGTTCAAAAAACTATTTTCAGGCGCCTCGAAATCAGGAGAATACACAACCTCTTCTTTCACTATTTCACCATTAACGATATGACTTTGGAAAATCTTCTCTATTTTTTCTTCAGAAACGCGACCGTAGATCACGCTTGAGTTTTCCCTGTCAATTTGCACCAAGGGTTCGCAATAGCACATCCCTACACAATTGGTCTTTTCCAAAAAAAATAGGTTTGGATTTTGTTTATGCAGTTCCACCAGTCGGTCATACACCTTTTGGGCTCCGGCTGCGATTCCGCAACTTCCCATGCCCACTTTTACGACACAATTATTCTTATTCATTACTAAAATTTTTAATGTTTTTAACAGCGGTTTCTCCGTTTAATTTTCCAAAAGTTTCCTCTCCAATCATCATTGCGGGCGCTAAGGAGCAGCAGCCGAGACAGGAAACCGATTCGAGTGTGTATTTGCCATCGGGGGTGGTCTCTCCATCTCCAATTTTCAGATAGGCAGAGATTTCGTCCATAACGGCATTCACATTTTGCACGTGGCAGGCGGTCCCTTTACACACTTTGATGGAGTATTTTCCCGACGGGTTCAATTTGAATTGGGCGTAGAAAGTAGCCACCGCGTACAGCTCTCCCAACGTATAGTTGAGTTCTGCTTCAATGTATTGGAGCGCCGGTTTGGGCAAGTAGGTATAAACGGCTTGCACTTCCTGCAACAGGGCGATGAGCCCCTCTTTTTTTCCTTTATATTTTGCAACGATCCCTTTTATTAAGTTGAGATCAATAGCATCAGAAGGAGGAATTGTTTGCGAATTTTGTAATCGTTTTATTCTCATTTACAGATGTTTATGTATTTATATTTATGGTGGACAAATTTACACAAATAATAATATGTACACCTGCTAAACAATACAGTTCTTATGCAACAATAGAAAAAAAGTAGTATTTTCTGTGCTAAAAAATTGAAGAACTTACTTGTTTTTTACATGCATCGTTGAGCAAATGTTCCAAAATGTATAGGTCTGTATTGTGCGTAATCTTAAAATTACGCTCATTGCCCGCCACTACAAAAATCGGCTCATCGGGCAGATATTTTGCAACGATGCCACAATCATCAGTGCATAAAAAATCATTTTGGAAATATGCGGATAGATACGCTTTTTCAATAATATGCTGTTTAAATGCTTGTGGTGTTTGCGCCCGCATCAAGTTTTTTCTATTCGGAACCTGCTGGATGCAACTATTTTCAACTTTATAGATAGTGTCCGTAGAGGGTATTGCAACAGTAACAGCGTTATAGATTTCCAATTTCAGAATTACCTCTGAAATAATTTCTGCGCTAACCAACGGTCTCACAGCATCATGAATAATCAAGTTCGCTTCGGGGTAGTTGCTGTATGACTGAATAGCAGCCCAACAGGAATCTTGCCGTTGTGTGCCGCCTTCTATTATTTTTTTTATTTTTTTAAAACCTCTATATTGAACAGTCTCTCTCATTTCAGAAAGATATTGCGCATTGACAACAATTGCAATTTCGTCAATTTGAGAATGCTGTTCAAAAACACTCAAAGTGTGTTCTATGATTGTTTTCCCGTCAATTTTAAGAAACTGTTTGGGTATATCTGTTGATAATCGGGCGCCGATTCCTCCGGCTAAAATTATGGCGATGTTCATTGGGCTAATAGGTTTATGAGGCATGGTTTGGTTTAAATATGTAACGAAATGGTCAGCACTCCTGTTTAAATTGTGGTCATCAATTAACGGGGTGCAAAATTAGTTTTATATTGATAACTTTTTTCTCACAAAAAGTATATATTCGCGCCCCAAAATAATATCCCGTGAAAATGACCGATAAAAGAGATGATTTTGTGATAAGACTTTCCGGTATTGAACTTGGAAATCACAAATATGCAATGGTTTGTGATAAAGCGTTCTTTGAACTTACAGAACTCTCAGAAATTGTAGAAGGAGTGATCAATGTGCAGATAGAGATGGAAAAAAGTGCGAAAATGCTCTCGCTCCAATTCTATTTCAAAGGCGAAATAACCGTGGTTTGCGACCGATGTTTGGATTTTTTGACTTTGCCGTTAGATTTTACCGATTTCTTAGTGGTCAATTTTGTCTCCATTATGGATGAATCTTTTGAAAACGATGATAATATTTGGCAACTCCATGAAAAAGCACATGAATTAGACCTCACCCACTTTTTATACGAAGCTATCGAACTTGCACTACCCACCCAACTAATTCACCCTGACGACGAAAACGGAAATCCAACCTGCAACCCCGAAATGCTAAAAAAACTCGCCGAACTCGCCCCTAAAACCAATGAACTAAAAGATACTGAAACCGACCCGCGCTGGGATGCACTGAAACAATTGACAATTGACAATTAAGAAGTTAGAAGTTAGAAGTTAGAAGTTAGAAGTATTAAATGTCACTTGTCACCCGTAACCAAAAAACATTAAACATTAAACATTATACACTATGCCGAATCCCAAACGAAATCATTCCGCACAACGTAGAGACAAAAGGAGATCGCACGATTTTATAACGGCTCCACAATTAACTACTTGCAACCACTGCGGCGCAGCTATTCTTACCCATAGAATTTGCCCCGAATGTGGTTACTACAAAGGTAAACAAGCCATTGAAGTATAGTGGAACTTGTTTTTGCAACAAACAACGCTCACAAACTGAACGAGGTGCGCGCTATTACCGGCGCCCGTTTTTCTATTAAAAGTCTTAAAGAACTTGGCTGCTACGACGAGATTCCCGAAACCGGAGATACGTTGATTGCAAATGCCTTAGAAAAAGTAGATTATATTCACAACAAATTTCATTGCAACTGCTTCGCCGATGACACCGGCTTGGAGATTGAAGCGTTAAACGGCAAACCCGGAGTCTATTCGGCACGTTACGCCGGAGAGCATTGCTCGTTTAAGGACAATATTGAAAAAGTGTTGCGCGAAATGCAGGGCGTTACCCATCGAAAAGCCTGTTTTACCACAGTTATCGCACTCATCTTAAACGAAACATGCTACCTCTTTGAAGGCAGAATTGATGGAGAAATTACTGAATCTGAAAGAGGAACCAACGGATTTGGTTATGACCCTATTTTCAAACCCGTCGGTTATGAAATAACGTTTGCGGAGATGACCGATGCAGAGAAAAACAGCATCAGCCACCGCGCATTAGCTACCAAAAAACTTAACGATTTTTTGCAAACATGTCCTATATTGAAATAAAAGGCGCCCGCGCCAACAACCTTCAAAATATAGATGTTTCCATTCCCAGAAATCAACTTGTAGTGATTACCGGGCTTTCCGGCTCAGGCAAATCCTCATTGGCATTCGATACCCTGTATGCAGAAGGGCAGCGACGTTACGTGGAGAGTTTGAGCTCTTACGCACGGCAATTTATGGGCAAGCTCTCTAAACCGGAAGTTGAGTATATTAAAGGGATCCCGCCCGCAATTGCCATTGAACAGCGTGTAATTTCACGAAACCCGCGCTCTACAGTAGGCACAACCACAGAAATTTACGAATACCTGAAACTCCTCTTCGCCCGAATCGGCAAAACCTATTCGCCAATAAGCAGTAAAGAAGTAAAGCGCGAAACTATTGAAGATGTTATTCAGTATATCGAAAAAAATCCTCCAAACAGCCTAATCTATATTTTGGCACCCTTTAAGGTTGCACCGGACAGAACCGAGACTCAGCAATTGGAAATCTTGAAAATGCAAGGATTCAGTAGGATGATGTGGAATAACAAGGTGTGCGAAATTGATGAATTGTTAAGCGACAATAACATGGAGATCTCTCCCTTCGGTCGAAATGAGCTCGCTGCCGAACGAAACTTTCAATTATTAATAGACCGTTTTAAATCGGAAAACATTCAGGAACAGCGGATGCGGCTCGCCGATTCCATTCAAACTGCATTTCAGGAGGGAAAAGGAGAAGCGATGGTGCAAGTGGAGAACGAAAAGATTACGCAACGCGTGTTCAGCAACCGCTTTGAAATGGATGGGATTGCTTTTGAAGAGCCTTCGCCTCTGTTTTTCAGTTTCAACAACCCTTACGGGGCTTGCCCGGTATGTGGCGGAACAGGCTATGTGGACGGCGTTTCTCCCGAACTGACAATTCCCGACCGCACAAAAGCTCTCTTTAATGACGCTGTAGTGTGCTGGCGCGGAGAGAAGATGCAGAACTATAAACACTACTTCATCCAAAAAAGCGCTAAATACAACTTCCCGATTCACAGACCAATAGAAGAACTTACCGAAGATCAGTTTGAACTGTTGTGGAAAGGAAATTCCGAAGTGATTGGCGTGCTTCCCTTTTTCAAATTATTGGAAGAGGAGGGGTATAAAGTGCAAAACCGTGTGCTGATAGCGCGTTACAGAGGGCGTACCCTGTGCCCTGAGTGTAAAGGCGCCCGCATTAGAAAAGATGCCAACTATGTTAAAATTAAAGGAAAATCAATTTCCGACTTAGTAAAAATATCTATCGAAGAGGTGTATCGGTTTTTTGCCGATTTTCAGTACAGTTCAGAGCAGGAAAAACAAATTGCCAAACAGTTGGTGGGCGAATTGGCGAATCGGCTGCACTTTCTGTTGGATGTCGGGCTGGGATATTTAACCCTGAATCGTTTAAGCAAAACCTTGTCGGGCGGTGAGTCACAGCGCATTAACTTAGCCACATCGTTGGGCAGCAGTCTGGTAGGCTCGCTCTACATTTTGGATGAGCCGAGCATTGGACTCCACCCACGAGACACGCAGAACCTGATTCGGGTGCTGAAACGCCTGCGCGATATTGGCAACACCGTAATCGTAGTGGAACACGACGAAGAGATTATTCGCAGCGCTGACTATCTTATTGACATTGGACCAAAAGCGGGACGACTAGGGGGGAAAGTAGTATTTACAGGCACTTTCGATGAATTATTGAAAACACCGGAGAATTTGACGGCGGACTATTTGCGAGGCATGAATTATGAATTAGGAATTACGAATTACGAATTAGGAAACTCAAAACTGGAAACTCAAAACTCAAAACTCGATTATTTACAAATCCCATTGCCGAAAAAGCGGCGCAAATGGCATAATTATGTGGAGGTTAGAAAGAGTTCTGTTCATAATTTAAAAAATATTACTGTTAAGTTTCCACTTGATATTTTTACAGTAGTAACGGGCGTAAGCGGCTCGGGAAAAAGTACTTTAATAAAAGAGGCGCTCTACCCTTTGTTGCAAAAAAAGTTACAATATATAGCAGGAACAGAACTCAATGATGTTTCCAATCTATATCTTTCCAAAGAGACCCTTTCGGAGGTTATTTTGGTGGATCAAAACCCCATAGGGCGTTCATCAAGGTCAAATCCGGCTACCTATATCAAAGTGTATGATGATATTAGAGAACTATTTGCACAGCATCCGTTGGCAAAACAGCGCAACTACAAGCCCGGATTTTTCTCTTTTAACGTTTCGGGCGGTCGCTGCGAAACGTGCGAAGGCGAAGGGGTTATCCACGTTGAGATGCAGTTTATGGCAGATGTGGATTTAGTGTGTACCGACTGCAACGGCACGCGCTTCAAAGATGAAGTGTTGGATGTAAAAATCAACAACACCTCCATTGCTGATGTGTTGCAAATGACTATCAACCAAGCGCGTGAGTTTTTTGAGAAATTGCCGGCATCTAAAACGGTCTCCTCCATCATCAACAAACTTGCGCCCCTGCAAGAGGTGGGGCTGGGCTATCTGAAAATGGGGCAATCCTCCTCTACCCTATCCGGCGGAGAGGCGCAGCGCGTGAAATTGGCATTCTACCTGTGTCATGGAAACTCACAAAAAAACCACCTGTTTATCTTTGACGAACCCACCACAGGACTTCATTTCCACGATATTAACAGTCTCTATCACTCGTTCAACAAACTCATTGAGATTGGACACTCCATCATCGTCATAGAGCACAATCCGGAACTGATCAAGTGCGCCGACTGGGTAATTGATTTAGGACCCGAAGGCGGCGACCAGGGCGGGTATGTGGTATTTGAAGGAACGCCGGAAGAGATAGCGAAGTGCGAAAATTCTTATACGGGGAGGTTTTTGGCGGGGAAAGTGGCTATTCTGTGAAACTCTGTGAAACATTGTGCCTTTGTGCTGAAAAAACTTTGCTAGTTTTTTTCAACAATTTCTCATCCGATAAATATTCGTATATA